>CAXBNH010000021.1:0-17921 GCA_963976905.1 uncultured Algibacter sp. | reverse complement strand
GTTTAATTGGCTGGCAACGGCTTTGGCATAAGAAGCCACCTCAAAAGCAACTTTCTTAAAGCTGCCGTTATCTGATTCGGTATATACTAAAACTGACATAATTTTAATTTTTTGTCATCCTGAACTTGTTTCAGGATCTTATTATTTTTTTGTGTTTTTATCCATTCCAAGTCCCCGTATTCGGAAGGGGTAGGGCAGGCTTTTAAATAACCTTCGCCTCGTTATGAAGTAAGTTTATCAATTCGTCTAAATTATCTGGAGATACTAGTTTGACGTCGCCTTTAGCGGCTGGTTTTTCAAATGAAATAGAAGTACTTTGTGTATCGGCATCTACAGGTTCTAAAACCGTGAGCGGCTTTTGGCGCGCTGTCATAATGCCTCGCATGTTTGGAATTTTTAAATCACTTTCTTCAACCAATCCCTTTTGTCCGCCAATAACGAGTGGCAATGCTGTTGAAATGGTTTCTTTTCCACCATCAATTTCTCTAATGGCCGTGGCATTTTCGCTTTCAATATCAAGACTGATGCAATTGTTTACAAAATTAGCATCAATTAACCCCGCTACCATACCAGGTACCATGCCGCCATTGTAATCAATGGATTCACGACCCGCAATAATCAAATCATAGCCACCATCTTGCACTACTTTTGCAAGTTGCTTGGCTACAAAAAAACCATCTTTGGCTTCGGCGTTTACCCTTACGGCAGCATCGGCACCAATGGCCAATGCTTTACGTAAGGTAGGTTCGGTTTCTGGGCCGCCCACATTTACAACCGTTACGTTTGCGCCTTGTTTTTCTTTAAACCACATGGCACGCGTCAATCCAAATTCGTCATTGGGGTTTATAACAAATTGAACGCCACTTGTGTCAAATTTACTGTTGTTTTCAGTAAAATTGATTTTTGAAGTCGTATCAGGAACATGGCTTATGCACACTAATATTTTCATATCGAAGTATTTTTATTATTGAAATTTATTTAAGAATATCCATTCGTCAATCTGATATAAAATCACGTATTGCGACTGAATACTAAAAACTATTTTATGGCTACGAAGTTAATTATTTTATTTCGATTATTTGCTATGCATGCATAGCAAATTTACCTGAATCTTTTAAGAATACTAATGCATTTATTGTTATTTTTGCAACTCGACTTAAAATGTATTTAATGAAGACAATTCAATTTAGAGAAGCTATTTGCGAAGCCATGAGCGAAGAAATGCGCCGAGATGAAAGTGTGTATTTAATGGGTGAGGAAGTAGCAGAATATAATGGTGCATACAAAGCATCAAAAGGCATGTTAGATGAATTTGGTGCAAAGCGCGTGATTGATACGCCTATTGCAGAACTTGGTTTTGCAGGTATTGCCGTAGGTTCTACGATGACGGGTAATAGACCTATTGTAGAGTATATGACCTTTAACTTTTCTTTAGTTGGTATTGACCAAATTATAAACAATGCTGCAAAAATCCGTCAGATGTCGGGTGGGCAATTTAAGTGTCCCATTGTATTCCGTGGACCAACAGCTTCTGCTGGACAATTGGGCGCTACGCATTCACAGGCTTTTGAAAGCTGGTTTGCCAACACACCTGGTTTGAAAGTGATTGTACCGTCCAATCCGTATGACGCTAAGGGGCTTTTAAAAGCGGCTATTCGTGATGACGATCCCGTTATTTTTATGGAAAGCGAGCAAATGTACGGCGATAAAGGCGAAGTGCCAGAAGGCGAATATATTTTGCCCATTGGTGTTGCTGATATTAAGCGTGAAGGTTCCGATGTGACCATTGTGTCTTTCGGGAAAATCATCAAAGAAGCCTATAAAGCCGCTGATGAATTGGAAAAAGAAGGTATTTCATGTGAAATCATCGATTTACGTACGGTACGACCTTTAGATAAAGAAGCTATTTTGAAATCTGTTAAAAAAACCAACAGATTGGTTGTTTTGGAAGAAGCGTGGCCTTTTGGAAATGTATCTACTGAAATCACTTATATTGTACAATCGGAAGCGTTTGATTATTTAGATGCGCCAATCATTAAAATCAATACGGCTGATACACCTGCACCATACTCTCCTGTTTTGCTTGAGGAATGGTTGCCAAATAAAGATGAGGTTATCAAAGCGGTAAAAAAAGTATTGTATAAATAAATCATGTACTTTTACGTTATAGAAACTTCATTAACATTGTTGGTGAAGTTTTTTTGTGCTATGAAATTAAGACTATTTTTTATATTTTTTTTCTTCGGAATCATTTCTATGATTGCCCAAACCAAAGTAAGTGGTTATGTGTTTGATGAGTTTAATGAGCCCGTTGCGTATGCCAACGTGATTTTTAAAGGTTCTACCGAAGGTGCTACCACCAACGAAAATGGCAAGTTTTATTTAGAGTCTGATAACACTTGGGATGGATTGACCGTATCATTTATCGGTTATGAGACCTTACAGGTGCCTTTGGAAAAACGCGTTAATTACGATTTGAAGTTTATTTTAAAAGAAGAAGCTGCCCAATTAGGTCAAGTATTGATTGTATCTGGAAAGCAACCCAAAAAGGACAATCCTGCCATCGATATCCTCAGAAAAATTTGGGAACATAAACGCCAAAACGGACTCAAACAATTCAATCAATACCAGTATGATAAATACGAAAAAGTAGAGTTTGATATCAATACCATTGATAGTGCCCTTATTAAAAGCAAGCTGTTTAGAGGTATGGAATTTGTTTTTAATGAAGTAGATACCTCTAACGTAACAGGGAAAACCTATCTGCCCATATTTATCAATGAAGCTGTTTCCACGGTTTATGGCGACAATAATCTTAAAAAAGAAAAAGATGATTTAAAAGGCAATAAAAATTCTGGATTTAGTGACAATCAAGTTATCATTGATTTTGTGGATGATCTCTATTCAGATTTTGATGTGTACGATAATTACATGACCTTTTTTGATAAGAATTTTGTGAGTCCGCTATCACGTACAGGCATCAATACGTATAATTATGTCTTATCAGACAGTACGTATATTGACAATAAGTGGTGCTACAATATTATTTATTATCCACGCCGTAAAAATGAATTGACCTTTAAAGGCGATTTTTGGGTGGCCGATACTACGTTTGCCATTAAGGAAATCAATCTGCAAGCATCAAAAAGTGCCAATATCAATTGGGTAAAAGAAATTTACATCGAGCAGGAATTTGAAGTTTTGAGTGATTCCATATTTCTTATCAAACGCGATTATATGATGTCTGATTTTGCCTTTAATAAAAAGGAAAAATCACGAGGTGTTTATGGAAAACGTACAACGCTGTATGAAAATTATAAGTTTGATGTTCCAAAGGATAAAGATTTCTATGATGTAGAAGTTTATGATTTTGATAAAGACATCTATGACAGAGATGATGCCTTTTGGTCTGAAAACCGCTTAGAAGCCTTGAATAAAGACGAAAAGGGCGTGTATAAAATGTTGGACACTTTAAAAACGGTCAAAAAATTTAAACGCCTTTATAACTTGGGGAGCATTTTGGCTTCTGGTTATATTGAGTTCAATAGTTTGCCTTTAGATTATGGCCCGGTATTCTCAACTTTTGGATATAATGAAGTAGAGGGGATAAGACTTCGCACTGGTGGCCGAACCTATTTTGGGAAAAATGACCTTTGGCGTTTGGAGGGCTTTTTGGCATACGGACTTAGAGATGATAAATTCAAATACGGCATGTCTGGAAAATGGTTGCTGGACAAGAAAAGTAGATTCATTATTTCTGGAGGCAATAGGCGTGATGTAGAACAAACAGGAGCGAGTTTAACAACAAGTAACGATGTTTTGGGGCGTAGTTTAGCCTCATCATCTGTTATTGGTACGGGTGCAAATGATAAATTGACCAATGTTAATTTAACAACTTTGGCTATAGAGATGGAACCTTGGCGAAATTTTATTTTCAGTTTGGGCGCAAATTACAGAACCTTATCGTCCGCATCGCCAACGTTTAGTTTGGATTATAATACAGATGCGGGTATTGCTTCAGAAATCAAGCAATACGAATCTACATTATCCTTATTTTATTTTCCAAAACGAAAAATGACAGGGTTTGGCGTGGAGCGAAGAGTCGCCAATGACGATTTTGCACGTTTGTTTGCCCAAATAAGCAGAGGCGATAAAAGTATTTTAAATAGTAATTTTGATTATACCAAGTTGCAATTTTCCTATTTACAGCCTTGGCAAGTGGGTGGTTTTGGAAAGTTGTACACCACCATTGAAGCTGGTAAAACCTTTGGCGAAATACCGTTGGGTTTATTAAGCGTTATTCCAGGAAATCAATCGTATTTTTCAATTTACAATACGTTTTCACAGTTGGATTTTTATGAGTTTGTGTCTGATACCTACGCATCATTTCATTTAGAGCATAATTTTAACGGACGTTTCTTTTCAAGGATACCATTCCTTAAAAAATTGAATTTGCGTGAGATTATTAACGTGCGTGGCGTTGTAGCAAGTATTTCTGATGAAAACATAGCTTTGAACACCACCGGAAATCCAAATGGAATTCCATTGGTGGCACCAAATAAAGAACCGTATTATGAATATGGTTTGGGAATCGGTAATATTTTTAAAGTCTTTAGAATCGATTTTAATTTTAGAGGAAATTATAAAAATGAAGTCGATTATCCCAACGCTAGAAAATTTGGGGTTACTGGTACTTTTGGGTTTTACTTTTAAGAATGATAAAATTTTTGTTTTTGAAGCTGTATTGTTATGTCTGCTGCAATTTCATCAATGCAATCCAATAAAAAAAGACTGCCTTATCAAGCAGTCTTTTTCATTATTGAGTGTTAAGGTAATAAATAAGTGTTAATTCATCGCATCTTCAACATCGTCGGCGGCATCTTCAATGGCGTCGCCAGTATCGTCTGCAGCATCTTCAATGCCATCTCCAACTTCTTCAACACCGTCTTCCATTTTTTCGCCTGCCGTTTTTTGATCTCTACAACTAGTAAAAATAGTCCCTAGTGAGAATAATACAATTGCTATATATGCTAATTTTTTCATCTTTAATAAATTTTGTGGTTAATACTTTTTTTTAATGATTTTGTGTTGGTTTATCTTTTAAAACCGCCTTTTATCAGCGATAAAATAAACAAAACAATAAATATGAAGAATAGGATTTTAGCTATTCCTGCGGATGCTCCAGCAATGCCGCCAAAGCCTAAAACTCCTGCTATTATTGCTATTATAACGAATGTGATTGTCCATCGTAACATATTTTGATTTTTTTTTAAGTGGATAGTTATCTTCCGTTTTCTTTGATATAAAGAAAGGTGCGCGTCATGTTTTTAAGATATTGCTTATTCTTTTTCTTAGCAATTTTTTTTAAGCGATAATATCTTCTATTTTTTTTACCGTGTTTAAGGCGGTATAGATACTTGTCATTTGTTGGTATAATAAATCTTTTATTGGCAAATAGTCACTAACTTTTTTAAGTTGGGTCTCATACTCGCTTATACTGGCTTTTTCGCCTCTAATACATTCTTCCAAAAGTGATTCATCTGTATCTGAGCTTAAAGCTGTTTTCACATCAATCCAAGCTCTGTGCATGGTGCCAAGTACGGTGCCACCTTCTGCTGGAGTTGCATTAAATTGACGTGTCATACTGTCCAATTGTGTTGCAAATTGATTTCTTTGTTTTGCTTTATTTTGTAGCCATTCTTTTAAACTTGGACTTTCAGCCTTGGTCATTACTTGTTTGTAACCTGCTTCTGCATCGTAGTTTTTTTGAAGTAATTCTTGTAATATGTCTACTATTTCCTGATTTATATGTTTAAGTTCCATTTTTTTTATTTTTGTTTAATATATTAAATGCTAAAATTTATTTTTTTGCATTCGCATTCTCTTCTGATTTTGCACTTACTCTATTAATAGTATATAACGGTGCAAATTTAACTTTAAGAGCTGCGATTTTTCTATTGTCAGTACTGGACAAACCCTCTTTTTCTACTGTGTTTTTTCTAGTGTCGATGGCTTCGTAAAGTAATTTTATTTCATCCCAATCTTCTCGGGAATAACTGTCTTTATTAGCATCTACTGTATCTACGAAGTTTTGGTAAACATTCAGTATATTATCTTTGTTGATCCATTCAAAGGTCATGTCGTCATGCACATAGTTTTCCCCTAAAAGGGATTTTCTAAAATTATTTTTAGAAGTCATCTCATTTTTAAGTTTTTCTTCTTCAACAACTTTTGCTTTGTAAGCTTCAAATTCGTCAGTTGATTTTTTAATGTCCATTTTCAACGATTCATTTTCAGAAATGGTCATTAAATTATCCGTAGCTGAAGACTTATGGTTTTCATATTTGTTTTCAATAGTATTCCAGTTGGAACTAGCTACGGCAAGATCTAAATTGGATATGGAATCTACGTAGGTTATGTAATCTTGTACATGTTGTTTAGCGTTTTCTCGTTTACCACCTTCACATGATGAAAATACTAGTGCTAGGACACATATTCCTGTTGTTATTTTTAATGTTTTCATGATTCTAGATTTTTTTTTGAATGATTTTTGTTGAAACGTATTGTACGGCATAACCCAAAAGGCTTTTGAATATACCGTTAGACTTTCCTACCAGTAATTTTTTGGAGAAATAACCTCCTGTGATACTTATTAAAATCTCAAATAGATTTTTTTTGGCTTTAGGTGTTTCTTTAATGTCCTCTATGGCCCTGTGCAATAAGCTGGATGGTTTTAGCTGTGTAATAGCAGCATCAAATTCCATCTTTAAGGCCAGAAGCTCATTTGTTTTTTTTGTTTCTAAAGCCATTATTTTAGCCTGCAATTCTTGGTTTTTATTTTTGTATGTATTCATTTTCTCCTAGGTTTTCCTGATGGTTATTGGCACTTGTGTTATGGTTTTTTTTAGTTTTCATCAATTTTGATATTACCAAATTGCTAATAGGGATTTTTATCAATGTGTCATTAAAAAAATAAATCAATAGTGCAAGGATTAAATAGAAAGCAGATACAATTAAAAAACCTAAATAAATGTGGCCTAATTGCTGCCCTATGTAAAGGCTGATTGCAATGTTCACAAATAAAGAGAATATGGAAACCGTTAGCACTAAAGCCATTCTTGTAACAATAGATGAAATAACATCTGCTGTGGTATCAATAGTGTTCAGTTTGAATAGCTCTATGCTGGTTTCAGTATAGTTTTTTGCTTTTTCATAAACAGACTCAAAATGTTTTGATAAGGTTTCCATAAATCTTAATTGTTACGCTTTTTTGGTTTGCTTAATGATGGTTTTTTTTAAATCTTCTTTTTTAGATTTATAAGCATCTTCGGCCTCTTGTTTTACTGAGGCGTATTTTTCTGAAGCGGTTTCAATAAAATCATCAAAGTTCTCTTTTAACTTGTCTTTGGCGTCTTTTGATTTATCTGCTATTTTTTTTCTGGTTTTTTCTCCTTTGTCCGGTGCAAATAATACGCCTATTGCTGCTCCAACTGCTACTCCTGTTAATATTCCGAATATGGCTTTGTTTGTTTTCATAATATTTTTAAATTTTTAAAGGTTTATAATTTGTAATATGTTTTTTTGATTTTAGACAGATCTACCGCCTATCAATCTCAATAAAATGGCTACGACCGCAATGACTAATAAAATATGTATCAAGCCTCCTACGCTGTAAACAAAAAATCCTAATGCCCATCCTATTATAAGGATAACGGCAATGATGTATAATAAACTTCTCATGATATGGTGTTTTAATGGTTAATATTCATTTTAATGTTCTTTTGTTTCGATGATATTTGACTTGATCACTTTTTCTGTGTCAAATGATTTTACCATGTTTTTAGCTTCTTCCAAACTTACTGATTGTCCAGAAGCATGACCTTTTAAGGTTACAATAGACCAAGTGTAGATTTTTTCATCTGGTTTGTTGGTCCCCGTTGCCATGGGCGTAATGCTTTTGGTAATGATTTTTGAACCATTGGTTATGGCTGTGATGTCTTTATTTACCTCATGCATGGTTTGCGAGGCTCCTGCAAAAATCCCTTTATCAGTTTCAATGCGCCATTGGTAAAATTGGGTAACCTTATTGTTCATTTCTATTTTTTCATCTTCTGCAAAAGCAGCTTCCCTTTTAGGGTTTGAAGCATTTACGCTAGCATAAAGCATACTTGATGCAATAAGACCTTTTGATATGATTGATTTCTTTTTCATGATTTATGCTTTTATAAGTTGTTTATGGTATTTGCTGTTTTTTCAAGATTTGATTTTAAGATACTGTTTGTTTTTTCTGAAAGTTCTTTAAAATCTGTGTTATTTGAGGTTTCTGCTAATTTGTTCATCAAATCAATCTGGTTGTTCATTTTTTTATCTATCGTACTTAATCTTTTTTCAATATTGTTATGTGCTTCAGCAGTGTTTTTTGTTTTGCTCTCAAAACTTGCGTAATTTGGAATTGATATTAAGTTTTCCTGTGCCACTTCTTTGTAGTCTTTTAAAATTTCAAAGTGTCTGTTTTCAATATCTTTTGCTAAAATCCCGATGCTTTGTTCTGGTTCAGAGTCTTCAAGCAATTGGCAGAGTTTAATAACATCCAGATTATTTTGAGATGCTTTTACCAATAACTTGGCTTCTTGTTTGTGATTGCTCATTGTTTCGTCGTTTGTAACGTTGCTGTTAACATTTTTGTTTTTTAAAGCAAAATTGCAAGACATAAGGCATACCAACATAAAAGAAGCAAAGTGCAAAACAATGGCTACCGATTTTATGTTTTTATTGAGTGTCATTTTCGTTTCCTTTTTGTACACTACAAAGATGCAACGGTTACCCACTTTTTATGTTACATCATTTTTTATAGCAATTATATAATTCACATTTTATATTGATTTTCAATGGCATTTGATGTAAAAACAGCAGATAGAAGAGAATTGTATTTTAAATCAAAACACTTGTGGCGTTTAAAAACAGCGTGTTATAGGCAATGCTTACAAAGATGAGAGATTGTGTTTATTGAAAAGGTTTCAAGAAACTGGCGATTGAAATACTGATTGCTGATTAATAAAGCTGGTTGTTATTTTGTAGGAAGATAAATTGTAAATACGGCACCAACATTTGGCGTGCCATGCGCTATGATAAACCCTTTGTGGTTTTCTACGATTTTTTTGCAAATGGATAATCCTATACCTGTTCCGGAATAATCTTCCTTGTTATGAAGTCTGTTGAAAAGCACGAATATTTTTTCCGCATATGCATTGTCAAAACCAATGCCATTATCTGTAAAGGTGATTTTGTGGTAAAATGTCTTCTTAGTTTTTTTTAAGTTGGCATCTTCTGATGCTTTTATTTTGCTGTAGGTAATGTGTATTTCTGGAATTCTGTCTTTCGTTTTATATTTTATGGAGTTACTTATTAAATTGGCGAACAACTGCTGTATTTGAAATGGAATGACCTTTATTATGGGGAACTTATCCGTATGTATAATGGCCTTTTCTCTTGTTATGATTTCTACTAAATCTTGTTTTGCATCTTCAAGAAGCAGGTTAAGATTAGATTTTTCAAATACTTTGTCTGCCTTGTTGGTTCTTGAAAATTGCAATAAATCATCAATAAGCAATCGCATCCTGCTTGCTGCAGTTTTAATCCTGTCAATATACGTTATCCCAGAATCTGATAGTTTGCTTGCATCTTTTTCTTCTAAACGGGATAAGAACGTCTGTATTTTTCTTAAGGGTTCTTGTAAATCGTGGCTGGCAACATAATTGAAGGCTGCCAGTTCTTTGTTGTTTCGTTCTAGTTCAAGATTTCGTTCTTCCAATAATCTAAAGCTTTTTGTTTCTTCTGAAACATCAGCAGTAGTGCCTATAAGCTGTGTTTTGCCTTCAGAGTTTACCATCTTTTTTGCAAAAGATTTTAAATGCCTTACTTTGCCGTTTTTGTGTACCACCCTAAAGTATGTAAATGGTAGATTTTCGGTTTCTGTCATTTTCTCAACGTCCAGTTTCAATTTATTTACGTCTTTTGGATGCACAAATTCCATAAATTTATCTAATGAAGGCTCAAAAGCATTGGGTTCTTCCCCTAGCAGCCTATATAAGTTATCAGAATAGGTATAAGTGTCTTCTTCTACATCCCATACCCAATTGCCATGGTGGCTTACAATTTCTGATAAGTTTGCAGACTCTTTAAAGATTTTTAGTTGGGCATTGGAAGTTTTTAGTTTTTTTAAGTTGGAAGCTATTCGTGAATAAGCGATGTACATTAAAAATAAAGACATCAATAACACCACATATAAAAAAATAGGAGTGAATTTTAGGTTAGATTGTAGAGTTTCCTGTTGTTCATTCAATAGCTTGTTTTCCAGGGCTATCATGTCTTTTATCTTGACACGAACAGCATCCATGGCCTGCTTGCCATCATAAAAATATTCTTTAAAGTTTGGGTTTTCTAAGTCTGTAACTGCCGAGAACCTAAAGGATTTTTGAAAACAATCCATGCGGGTATCTATAAGTTTATTTAGTTCCTTTAGGTTTTTTTGTTGGGTTGGGTTGTTTTTGGCAAGTTCCCGCAATTCAACAAAACTATTGTTGATGTTTTCCCTTCCAGATTCATAAGGTTCCAAATATAAAGGATCATTGGTAATGATGAAGCCACGTTGCGAAGTTTCGGCATCTTTGAGATACGATAGAATTTGCTCTAACTGTACATTTACTTTATAGGTATGTGTGACCAAATTTGAAGATTTGGACAGATTATCCATATTTCTATAAGTGATGCCGCCAACAATAAGTATTACAAAGGAACAGGTAAAAAAAATGCTTTTTATAAACCAAGGTGCTTTGTATATTCTGTGTGGCATACTGTTACAATCTTAATAAAAAATTATCTTTATTTAGGCCGTTGGTATGGTATTGCCAATTGGTGGTCACGACCTCGGAAAGTACTTTTTTAAGTGTTTTAAAACTGCTTGGCTTTTTTATGTAGATGTTGGCACCTTGTACAAAAGTTCGTTCAATATCTTCTTCAGAAGCTGAGGTAGAATAAATAGCTATGGCAACATCGTTGAATTTTGGATTGGATTTGATTTCGTTTAAACACTCCAGCCCAGATTTTCGTGGCATGTTCAAATCCAGGAACAAAACGTGTGGTAGTTTACAATCATCTGTATTCAAATAGTCCATTAAATACACACCGTCTTTAAAGGTTGTTACTTGGGTGCCTATTTTTAATTCGTCAAAAGCATCTGTAAAAAACATACGGTCGTCTTCGTCGTCATCGGCGAGTATTATATTCACATAATCTTCTTGCATAGGTGCTGGTTTATTGTTGTTGGTTTAATTCACGCCTTTTGGTAATTATCCGTTGAAAAGCAGAAGGCGTAATACCAGTAGTGTTTTTAAACTGCGTGCTTAAATGTGCCACGCTGGAATAATTGAGGTTGAAAGCAATTTCGGTTAAGCTCAAATTATCATTTATAATAAGTTGTTTGGCATATTCTATTTTCTGTAGAATGATAAAATTTTCTATAGAAGTATAGGTGACCTCAGAAAACAGATTGGAAAGATAGCCGTAACTATGCCCCAGAGTATCGGCTAAATAGGCTGAGGTTTTTACGTTTACCACAGTATCTTCATTAAAAACCATATCAATAATGGTATCCTTTATTTTTTGGACCAATATGCTTTTTTGGTTTTCAACCATTTCAATGTGATAGGTGTTTAAAGTCTCTTTGAGTAGATTTAATTTTTCAGGACTTAATTTTTCTAAAAGATCAACTTCTCCAAAACCTACTACTTTGTGTTTTATGTCATGCGCTAGTAAAGTGTCTTCTAATACTTTTTTGCAAATGGTTTGAAAGTCAAACTTTAAGTATATTTTCATCTGTTTATATCAATTGGCTTTGGTAAATTTAGCACATTATTGTTTATTTCTTATTTTTTTCCAACGTTTTAATCGGCTTAGTGCTTTGCTTTGTAAATGCTTGTTTACGGGTTCGCCTATTAAAAACCCATAAGCTTCTAGTTTTGGGGTGTTATCGAAAATTATTTTTAGTGAAGCTACGACCGGCAATGCCACTATCATCCCAAAAATACCCCAAAGCATCGAGAACAAGAAAAGCGATAATATGGCCACAAAAGCATTCATGCTTACTTGAGATCCAGTTATTTTAGGGGTTATAAAGTTGCCTTCAAGAACTTGGATGAACCAAAAAATGGCAATCACCCCAAAAGCGTACCACGCACTATCTTTTGTGACCAAGGCCACCAATGCGGGTATTAGCGAGCCAATAATGACACCCACGTACGGAATCAATAATAAGAGTGCAGCAAAGAAACCAAAGAAAATGGCGTTTTCAATGCCTAAAGCAAGAAGCCCAATAGTGTTTAAAACTCCAACAATGGTCATGACTTTTATCATGCCCAATAAATAGCCTCTTTGCACATTATATATTTTTTTTATCATACCGTTTAAAAATGATTTGGACTTGTTTCTAAATAATTTATAAACAAATACCCTAAAAAACCTTCGGTAATACAAAAAGAAAAATAGATAAATAGGAATTAAAATAGCATTGCTAATTAACGAACCTGATTGCGTTAGGAATTCGCCAATTTTGGCAAGGTTTCCTTTTACTAAATTTTTAACTTTGAAATCTTCAGATAAAGAATCGTTTTTACTGATATTGAAAGTGTCTTGGAAATAGCCCAGAACTTTATGGTACAAATCAGATAGTTTTTCGGCGTAATCTTGACCGTTACTGCTAAAGTTGTTAATTTGGGAATAGATGATAAGTATCAAGCTTGCCGTTACCAGAAAGATGATCACTATGGAAACCAATGTGGCGAATAAGCGATTACATCTTAATCTGCGTTCAAAAAATTTTTGAACTGGAAAAATCATAACAGCCAAAATCATGGCTAATAATAATGGGATTATGATAGGTTTTAAAACATATAGCACAAATATTATGGCAATAAAGCCAAGTAAATGCAACGCATAGTGCGCATTGGTAGTTTTGTCGTTCATACTGATTTATATTTATTTTGATGCTATTTGTTATTTACGTCCGAAAACGTTAAAATTGTAAACGCTTCAAAGGTCAATTCCCCGAAGCGTTTAAAATTTCTTTTATGAAAAATACAAAAAATAGCCTTACTAACCATGCATGTAATTAACCAACCAAACTACTTACGAAAATCATGGGGTTTCAGGCTATTTTAAATTTATAAATCTGAAATGATTTTATGAAACTCTTCTTTCGTTTTGCCTAATTTTTCTTGGATTTTACCAAGGGTTTCTTCTTCTTTGCCTTCAACCATTTTTAGGTCATCATCTGTTAAAGAGGCATATTCTTGTTTTAGTTTTCCTTTTACTTGTTTCCAGTTTCCTTTTATTTCTGTGGTGTTCATAATTTTAAATTTTTAAGTTATTAATAAATGTTTAAGCCAAGTACCTTCTTAGTTTCCAAGCTTTAGATTCGTGTGATTGTATTAAAGCGGTTAAAAAATCTATTGTTCCAAAATCATCAGAGTCGCTTTCCATGCTAGCAACCATATCTCTCATACTTTTTATGATGGATTCATGGTCACTCAATAATTCTGCTAGCATTTTATCTTGAGCTTCGTATTTGGTGCTTTCTTTAATAGTAGCATGTTTTACAAATTCGCCCATGGTTCCAATAGCTTTGCTTCCTAATTTTCCAATACGCTCTGCTACTTCGTCTATGATTTTTTCAACAGCATGGTATTGAGCTTCAAAAAGTTCGTGAAGTTCCAAAAAACTGTTTCCTGAAACGTTCCAATGAAATTTCCTGAGTTTTACGTACAGAACCATTTCATTTGATAATGCTACGGTTAGGTTTTCTACACTTTTGTCTAAATCCTTTTTTGATATTCCTATGTTTGATTTCATTAATATAATATTTTATGGTTTGTTGTTGAAACAAAGTTACTGTGGTACAAACGGTTATGTGTTACACAATTTTTGTTGATTATTATAAAATTTGTTGATATTAAGTCGGTCTGGCATCTGATTGGATTAATGCCGTATCGGAGCATTGCACGAAATAATTAGCCTATCAAAAGCTCTTGGCTCTCGTGCGGTTTAATTAAGCTTGTTAATTTATTTTTGTAATTGAAATATATGTGATGAATCTCGTTTGAAATCATTCTAGACTCTATTTCTTTTGAAAGTATGTTCAGCATCAAATCATCAATTTTATGGCATTCTCTAATAATCAAATCACTATCAAATTTTAAGAACCTAAGTTTTACATCAAGCCAAATCTTGCAAAGTTTTCCTTTTGTGGTATAGGAAGATTTAGGTGAAATGTCACGGCTTTGCAACAGGGTTAATATTTTCAAGATAAAATCTGTGGTCAGTTCTTGTTTTTTCTCCAACCAGCCTATTAGTTCTAAATTAGGGGCATTGCTTTTTAATTCTTCATAACTGGCTTCGGTATCAAAACCCAATTCTAAAAGTTTGTGCAAGGACTCCGTGCCTGTTGAATAATTTGTTTTAGTTCTCATGATGCCAAATGATTAATAATTAATGTCTTTCAAAGATATTTGAAGAGAGGCTTTGGCGTTTTATAAGATTTCCTTTAAAGTTTATATAATTTCTTTTTATTCTTTTAGAATACCTTTGTAAATATTTTAAGATATTGAATAATGTTTTTTTACATAAAAAAAAGCCCCCTTAGGTTTTCAAACCTAAGGGGGCTGTATATAATGAAACGTTTTTAGTTAGCTCACGGCTTCCTTAATGCGTTTTATAGCTTCAATAATCTGTTCTTGTGATGCCGCATAAGAAATACGGATACAATCCGGGTTTCCAAAAGATTCGCCATCCACGGTAGCGACCAAAGCTTCACCTAACAAATACATAGAAAAATCAGATGCATTGTTTATTTTTTGTCCTTTTAAGGTTTTTCCAAAGAAATATGAAATGTTTGGGAAAACGTAAAAAGCACCTTCTGGGGTATTGCATTCAAAACCTTCAATGTCATTTAATAAACTAAGAATCAAATCACGACGCACTTTAAATTCGTCAATCATGTATTGCACACGACTTGGCGATTCATTAAGCGCGGTAATAGTAGCACGTTGTGCAATACAGTTGGCGCCACTTGTAATCTGGCCTTGCATTTTGTTGCAGGCACGTGCAATTTTTTCAGGAGCACCAATAAATCCAATACGCCATCCGGTCATAGCAAAGGCTTTTGATACACCGTTTACAGTAATGGTCCTGTCATACATGTCTTCAAACTGGGCCATACTTGCGTGACCACCAACGTAGTTTATGTGTTCATAAATCTCATCAGAAACCACATAAATATTGGGGTGCTTAACCAACACATCGGCCAATGCCCTTAATTCGTCTTTGCTGTAAATAGAACCACTTGGGTTGCATGGCGAGCTAAACCAAATCATTTTGGTTTTAGGTGTAATGGCAGCTTCCAATTGCTGTGGCGTCATTTTAAAATCTGTAGCAATGGTTGTTTTAACTTCAACAGGAATACCATCGTTAAGTCTAACAAGGTCCGCATAGCTAACCCAATATGGGCAAGGCATAATAACCTCGTCGCCTTTATTGGTCATTACGGCAGCAATATTGGCAAGCGATTGTTTAGCTCCTGTTGAAACCACTATTTGTGCAGGTGTATAAGTTAAATTGTTGTCGCGTTTAAATTTGGTAATGATGGCTTGTTTCAAATCGCCATAACCATCAACAGGTGAGTAGGAGTTGTAATTTTCATTAATAGCTTGAATGGCGGCATCTTTAATGAAATCTGGGGTGTTGAAATCGGGTTCTCCGAGGCTTAAGCCTATAATGTCTTTTCCTTCTTCTTTTAATTCTCTTGCTTTTGCAGCCATGGCCAAAGTAGCAGACTGGGCCATGTTTAAAATTCTATCAGATAGTAATTGCATGTAATTTTTTTTATTGGTAAATATAAGAGTTTAGGCTAAACTGGGTTTTTGTCCCAGTACTTTTAATTGATTGTAATGTTCTGAAACAGCTTTCCAAAACGTGTTGTATTCATTATATGGTAAGTTAAATTCTTTGGCCGTTTCTTTCACTATTTTGGCTATTTTTCTGTAATGTATATGGCTAATGTTTGCAAATAAATGATGTTCTACTTGTCTGTTCAAGCCTCCTGTGTAAAATTCAACAATCCAGCTTTTTGGCGAAAAATTTGAGGTGGTAAACAATTGATGGATGGCCCAAGTGTTTTTCATGCTACCATTTTCATCTGGTACAGGCATTTCTGTATTGGGCATAACATGTGCCAATTGAAATATCACACTTAAAATAATGCCCGCCGTGTAGTGCATAATCAAGAAACCTATTAAAACTTCCCACCAAATAAACCCTAAAGCTAATGGTAAAATAATCCATACACTATAGTAAATTATTTTGCCAATAATCAATTTAGTCCATTGTGTTGCAGGGTGCGGTAATTTGCCATAAGCCAATTTTCTTTTTAGGTATTGATAGGTTTGTATGAAATCTGTAGTGATGGCCCAATTTGCTGTTAATAAACCATACAGAAAGAACGCATAATATTTTTGATATTTATGGATTCTAAGCCATTTGGTATGTTCAGAAAAACGGATGATCCTGCCGGCATCAATGTCTTCATCATGACCTTGAATATTGGTGTACGTGTGGTGCAAAACATTGTGTTGTACTTTCCAGTTATAATCGTTTCCTGCTAAAATGTAAATGCTGCTGCCCATTAATTTATTGACCCATTTTTTGCTAGAAAAAGACCCGTGGTTAGCATCGTGCATCACATTCATGCCAACACCGGCCATGCCAACTCCTACAATAATCATTCCTGTAATTTGTGCCCAAGCGGGTAGGTCAATGGTCAAAATTAAAACTACTGGAACAATCAATAAAGAAAACATTACTATGGATTTAGTATATAATTTCCAGTTTCCTGTACGTTTAATATTATTTTCCTTAAAATAATTATTGACACGGGAATTAAGTGTTTTAAAAAACTTTGCGGAGTCTTTTCGTGAAAATGAAAGCGCTTGTTTTGTCATGCTATTAATTTTAATATGATTAATATAAAAAAGAGTGCATCATACCTGCTGCAAAGATAGGTATAAACGAACTGAACTAATAACGTTTTTTTGTAAAAATATGCATAGAAAAAGTATATTTTTGTGCAAAATTTAACAGGAATGGACCTTATTTTAAAGTATTTCCCTAACCTTACGGAAGACCAAATTTCAAAATTCAAACAGCTTCAATTGCTTTATGAAGATTGGAACTTAAAGATTAATGTCGTGTCAAGAAAAGATATTGACGAACTTTATTTAAGACATGTTTTGCATTCGTTGGGTATAGCAAAAATCATCTCTTTTAAAGATGGGGCCAAGATTTTAGATGTAGGAACTGGAGGTGGTTTTCCAGGCATTCCTTTAGCTATTTTGTTCCCAGAGTGTTCTTTTCATTTGGTAGATAGCATTGCTAAAAAGCTAAAAGTAGTCAATGAGGTAGTGTATGGTTTGGGGCTGACCAACGTAAAAACTACACACAGTAGGGTAGAAGATATTGATGGCACGTATGATTTTATTGTTAGCCGAGCCGTAGCAGCCATGCCCACTTTTGTGCATTGGGTAAAAGGCAAAATTGCCAAAAAACAAAACCACGACATTAAAAACGGTATTTTGTATTTGAAAGGTGGCGATTTATCTGAAGAGCTTCAAGATTATAAAATCACAACCATTTATAATTTAAGTGATTGTTTTACTGAAGATTTTTACGAAACCAAGAAAGTGGTGCATTTACCGTTAAAGTATAAAGGCTGATTTTTACCAATGCCTGTTTATTATTTAGTTAAGGGGAGTCTTGATTCTATAAACCTGAGTTCGATTAATATTTGATTAGATTTTATTAGTAAAAAAGATAGA
>CAXBNH010000020.1:0-17989 GCA_963976905.1 uncultured Algibacter sp. | reverse complement strand
AAAAAGTGGGGATTGGATGATTTGTCCTTCTCAAATGGCGGTGTTTATGCCGATTTGGATAACGATGGAGATTTGGATGTTGTAATAAACAACATTAATGGCCAAGCATTTGTTTATGAAAATACCTTAAACAAAAAAGACCAACAGCTTACGGTTCATTTTGAGGGTGATAAAAATAATATAGGCGGTATTGGAGCTACTTTACGAAGTTATTACGGTGCCAATAAACAGCAATACTATGAGCATTATCCTACCCGGGGCTATTTGTCAACAGATGATAGTAGGGCGCACATTGGTTTGGGAGATATAAAAAGCATAGATTCCTTATTGGTAAATTGGACGGACGGTAAAGTGCAAATACTTAAAAACGTTCCTGTGGGTAAAACAATAACGGTATCATATAAAAATGCTGTTGAGAAAAATAAAAAAGTAGGAAACCCTTATGCAAGTTCAATTTTTAAAGATGCAACGGCAAGTTATGGTATTGATTATAAGCCAAAAGAAACTGATTTTGCAGATTACAACATACAAAGCACTCTGCCGCATAAGCTAAGTCAATTTGGCCCTGGTATTGCTGTGGGGGATATTGATAATAATGGTTATGAGGATTTTTATGTAGGTGGGTCATCAGATAACCCTGGGGTGTTTTTTATGCAGGATTCCAATGGTAAATTTACAGAAGACGCTGCAAGGTTTTCTCAAAAAGAAGATATTTTATATGAAGATATGGGCGTGTTGCTGTTTGATGCAGATGGTGATAATGATTTAGATTTATATCTTGTAGGTGGAAGTTATGAAATACCTGCAAACCATAGTATAAGTAATGACCGATTCTTTTTAAACGATGGCAAAGGTATTTTTACAAGGGCCAATGACATTCCTAAAGATTTAACCAACGGTTCTTGTGTGAAAGCGGCAGATTTTGATGGGGATGGCGATTTAGATCTTTTTATAGGGGGTAGAGTGGTTTCAGCTGGTTATCCAGCAGCACCAAAAAGTTTTTTGTTGAAAAATGTAGCAGGAAAATTTATAGATGTTACTGATGTTTACCTTTCGGGATTGAGGAATATCGGTATGGTTACAGATGCCTTGTGGACAGATTTTGATGCAGATGGTAAGCCAGACCTTATTCTTACAGGAGAATGGATGCCCATTACGTTTTTGAAAAATACAGGTTTGTCATTTGTTGAGGTAAACACAGGTATCAAAGCGCAAACAGGCTGGTGGAACAGTTTGGTTTCTGGAGATTTTGATAATGATGGCGACATAGATTATGTGGCTGGAAATTTAGGGACCAATACCAATTATAGGGCTTCTCCAGAAGAGCCTTTGACCATTATTGCAAAAGATGTTGATGGCAATGGTTCCATGGATCCTATGGTATTCTGTTATATCAAAGGCGATGATGGCATACGTAGATCGTACCCAGTTCCTTCAAGGGATGATATGGTAAGCCAAGTATTGCCTACGCGAAAAAAATTCCCAACTTACAAATCGTATGGACTGGCAACTATCGATGAAATTATTAGTGAAGCAGATAGAAAAAATGCTATTGTTTTGAATGCTACAGAAATGCGTTCATCTTATATTGAAAATAAAGGTGACGGCACTTTTGAAATAAAACCTTTGCCTTTGCAGGCACAGGAAGCGCCAATTTACGGTATGATTGCAGAAGATATCGATAATGATGGTAATCTGGATGTGATATTGGTAGGGAATGATTATGGTATGGATCCGTATAGTGGCAGGCACGATGCTTTTACAGGCTTATGTTTAAAAGGTGATGGCAAAAGTGGTTTTGCTGAAGTGTCTTTAACACAAACAGGTTTTTTTGTGTCTGGTGATGCTAAAGGATTGGCAACCTTGCATACCGCAAAAAATGAAGATGTCATCATTGCAACCCAAAACCAAAACAACTTGTTGGTGTTCAATAAAAATGACATTCATAATAAGGATATTGTAAAATGGATCGACCTTAAAACAGATGATTTTACTGCAGATATACTTTATAAAGATGGCAGTAAAAAGCACATGGAGTTTTATTATGGTTCCACCTATTTGTCGCAATCGTCACGTAAGTTGGCCATAGAAAAAAATGCTAAAAAGATTACCATTACTAATTTTAAAGGAAATAAAAGGGACGTATTATGAAGAAGTTATTTTTAATTGGCTGTGTTCTTTTGGGAGTTTATGCTTCAGCTAAAGAAACATCGAAAAACTGGAAAACAGCAACGGAAAATGCCGATTATATACACCGTGCCATTAAGCAAGTTACCGATGTTATGGTTTATGATATTTACTCGCCTCCTGTTACTAGCCGTACCTATGCTTATATATCGGTTGCCGGATACGAAGCATTGATTCAGGGGAATGATTCTTATATAAGTTTAGCAGGACAAATACATGGGCTAAAACCAGTTCCTGAACCTGATAAAAGCAAAACGTACAGTTTTACTTTGGCAGCGGTACACGCCATTCTTACTTCAGGAAAAACCTTTGTTATTTCAGAAGAGCGCATTGCAGATTTTGAAAAAAAGATACTTCAAGAATTTAAAGACCAAGGCATTCCAGATGAGGTGTTTGAAAATTCATTGGAATATGGACAACAAGTAGCTAAACATATATTGATGTGGGTGGCTGAAGATAAATATAAGGAAACCAGATCGTTGCCACAATACGCTGTGAGTAACGATGCAGGATCTTGGAAACCAACCCCTCCGGCCTATATAAAAGCTATTGAGCCCCATTGGAATAAGCTAAGAACTTTTATGATGGATTCCGCAGCACAATTTAAGCCCGTAGCACCACCTTCATTTTCATTAGAGAAGAATAGTGCGTTTTATAAAGATGTAGATGATGTTTACAAACAAGTAAAAGCGAATGATGAAGAACAAATTGAAATTGCCAAGTTTTGGGATTGCAATCCTTTTAAAATGAATGTTCGTGGCCATGTGATGTATGCTACAAAAAAAATATCGCCAAACGGCCATTGGATGAATATTACAGCACTTGTTTGCAAACAAGCGAATGCAGATGTTTTGCAATCTGCAGAGGCTTATGCTACACTTGCCGTAACCTTGGCAGATGCTTTTATTAGTTGTTGGGACGAAAAATATAGAAGTTCTGTTATTAGGCCCGAAACGTATATCAATAAATATATAGATGCCAATTGGTTACCTGTTTTACAAACACCTCCTTTTCCCGAATATACAAGTGGTCATAGCGTGGTATCTTCTAGTGCGGCCATTATCCTTACTAAATTGTTTGGGGATAATTTTGCTTTTTCAGATACTTCGGAATTGGAATTTGGATTGCCAACACGCCATTTGAGAGCCGCTGCCAATGAAGCCGCTATTAGTCGGTTTTATGGAGGGATTCATTATATGCCAGCCATAGCAAACGGTCAAGATGAAGGCTTTGCTATTGGAGAGTATTTTGCCAAACGTTTAAAAACACGAAAATAGCAACCTTTCTCTCTAAAACTATTTTAATCTACATTAAGTTTCTTGTTGACATATAGCACAAGATATAGCTAAATCATTATAATTTGTCATATTATTTTTGTGTCTTGCTGTCATGCATATTCATTAGGTTTTCGACAACAGGTATTTAAGGTAAAGCACAAAAAGGAGCTTACATTCCAGGGGTTAAGTGACAGGTTTGATATCCCAATCAGAGCTTTTTTTAGATGGCAAAACCGTTTAGAATCAAAAACCAAGCACAATAAAGTTTTAACAAAAATAAAAATGGAAGCTCTGTCCTAGGACATACAAGACAATCCATCCCATCACCAATATGAGTAGGCAAAGACTTTTGGAGTTAGCCAAAGAGCGATATTTTATGCTTTAAAGCGCCTAAATATATGTAATAAAAAAAAACGCTGTTCCATACTAAAACAGATTGGTTATCTAAACTTGTGTTCCAACTCAAGATATTCAGATATGAGTTTATAGAAAAACGGCCTATAGTCTATGTTGATGAAAGTGGGTTTGCCATGGATGCATCAATAGATAGAGGCTACTCCCAAGCGCATCGAGCAATTTTGTTATTGTACTTGACAATGCTATATTTCAAAAAAGGAACGATGCAATACATGCTATAGGGGGCTGGACATATTCTGGAATTTCTGCCATCATATAATCCAGACCTAAATCCAATTGAAAAGAAATGGGCACAGGCTAAAAGTGTCAGATGAAAATTTGATTATACCCCTAAAGAACTTTTTTATATCCTATATTTATGGCGTTTTATTTTCATTTAACTATGATTTTATTGAGATAGAGTAGATCATTTTACTTTTAAGTTATATGTGTTTGTCGGATAGTTAGAATCAAGTCTTGTTTCTTGGTTCTAAAAGCAAAGCGGTCTTATTTCTTTCATCGGACAACAAAGAATTAAAAACAGTTTATACGATACCTATTTGTTTATTTTTAATTCAATAGAATTTGATATGATTTTTTTGGCACTAAAGTTCTATATTTGAGATTCTTTGGAAAAAGAATTTAAAATGATTCTTTTTTTTCATTTCTTTTTAAAACATTAGAAAATAGTATGAGCATAAAATCAAGTACCTGCATTACCCGAAAAAGATTTAACATACTAACCATGATATTTATTACAGTAGTAATAAATTATCTTGATAGAAGCAATATATCAGTAGCAGCTTTTGAAATGCGTAAAGAACTTGGTATAAGCACCATTCAAATGGGATACCTGTTTTCTGCTTTTGGTTGGTTTTATGCATTGCTTCAAATACCAGGAGGGGTTCTGGCCGATAAAATAAAATCACGAATTTTATATGCTATTATTTTGGCACTTTGGTCTATCGCAACTTTACTCCAAGGTATTGTTAATTCATTTATTGTTTTATTGGGATTAAGGGCAAGTATCGGGATTTTTGAAGCGCCGTCATATCCTATTAATAACTTAGTTGTAAGCAGATGGTTTCCAGAAAATGAACGCGCATCGGCGATTGCTGTTTATACTTCTGGACAATTTTTAGGGTTAGCGTTTTTAACACCTGTTTTGGTCGCTATTCAAGACTCATTGGGCTGGCGAGGACTTTTTATCGTTTCGGGTATTATAGGATTGGTATGGGCTGTTATATGGTATATGTTCTATCGTGATCCAAGAGACCATGGCGGGGTCAGTGAATCTGAATTGGAACATATTGAAAAAGGTGGGGGTCTTATTGGTTCAAAAAATAAAGACGAAAATAAGAAAGCATTTAAGTGGAGTGAGTTTAGGCAGGCTTTTGCTTATAGAAAACTTTGGGGTATTTATTTAGGTCAATTTTGCATTGGTGCAACTACTATATTTTTCCTTACTTGGTTTCCAACATATTTAGTTGAATTTAGGGGTCTGGATTTTATTAAATCTGGGTTTTTGGCATCTGTGCCATTTTTGGCAGCATTTTTTGGTGTTCTTTTGTCAGGCTTTACATCCGATTTTTTGATAAAAAAAGGATATTCCCCTGAAGTAGCTAGAAAAGCACCTATTATTATCGGGATGTTATTGTCAACCTGTATTATCGGGGCTAATTACACCGATGACACCTTTTTTATCATTCTATTTCTGGCAATCGCATTTTTTGGAACGGGCTTGGCGAGTATCGCTTGGGTATTTGTATCTTTAATAGCACCAAAAAACAACATAGGATTGGTCGGCGGGGCATTTAACTTTATAGGGAATCTGGCTTCTATTGTAGTTCCCATAGTTATTGGTTATTTGGTAAAGGATGGCGATTTTAGCCCAGCATTGGTGTTTATTGGAGTTATTGCCTTTTTAGGGTTCTTCTCCTATACCTTTATCGTTGGCAAAGTAGAACGTATTGTTCCAAAAGAATAAAACCGCTTTTTGTTTGATTAATTAAATATTCAGAAAATATATGGATGCATTAAAAATAGAAAAAGTAGAACTTTTTAAAGTACCACCTAGATGGTTGTTTCTTAAAATAACCACTAAAAGTGGCATTATTGGTTGGGGCGAGCCAGTGGTTGAAGGCAAAGCGGATACCGTAGCTGCATGCGTTAAAGAATTGGAACAATACATTATTGGAAGAAATGCCAATGAGATAGAGGATATTTGGCAAATCTTGTACCGAGGTGGTTTTTACCGAGGTGGCCCTGTTTTAATGAGTGCCATTTCGGGTATTGACCAAGCTTTATGGGATATCAAAGGAAAATTTTTAAATGTGCCGGTTTATGAGCTTTTAGGTGGTGCAGTACGGCAAAAAATGAAAATGTATTGTTGGATTGGAGGCGACAACCCAGATGTGGTTTTAGAGCAAGCCCATGAAAAGGTAAAGGCTGGATACAACGCCGTTAAAATGAATGCTACTGGCGGCATGGATTGGATTGCTTCTTTAAAAGATATTAAGGAAGTGGCAAATAACATGAAATTGCTCCGTGAGGAATTTGGGTCAAGTTTAGATGTTGGGTTGGATTTTCACGGGAGGGTGCACAAAGGTATGGTCAAAAAATTGATTGATGAGTTGGCGCCTTACGAACCCATGTTTATTGAAGAGCCTGTTTTAAGTGAAAACAACGATGCTTTAAAACATATTTATGGATATACCAATATTCCCATAGCTACTGGCGAACGCATGTTCTCTCGTTGGGATTTTAAACAGATTTTAGCAGAGGGCGTTGTGGATATTATCCAACCGGATTTAAGCCATGCAGGTGGTATTTCTGAAGTTAGAAGAATCGCTGCCATGGCTGAAGCTTATGATGTGACCATTGCACCACATTGTCCGTTAGGCCCTATTTCGTTGGCTGCTGCACTTCAAATAGATTTTGTTTCGGCGAATGCCATCATACAGGAAAGTAGTTTGGGCATCCATTACAATCAAGGATTTGATATATTGGATTATACATTAAATTCAGATGTATTTGATGTGAACGATGGTTATATAGACCTCTTTAAAAAACCAGGTCTAGGTATTGAAATTGATGAAGATAGATTGAAAGAAGCGGTTAAAATAGGGCATAATTGGTCTAATCCTATTTGGCGAGGTAAAGACGGGAATTTTAATGAATGGTAGAAAATAGGAAAAGCTAATATTGAAATATTTGTAAATTTTAACGAAATCAAAATATCATGAAAACCCTCATTCAAGCCTTTTTTTTAATTGCCGTAATATTGGTTTCTTGTAAAGAAGTGCCCTCAAAAAAAGAGCATGATCCCATAGTCAAAACCAATCTTAATACGATTAAAGCATACCCAACCTTTGGATTTGTGGAACGTTTAGACCCTGCTTTAGATGCTTTAGTGCCAAAAGATGCAAAAATTGAATTGGTGGCAGAAGGTTTTACTTGGTCAGAAGGGCCAGTATGGCTTCCTCAAGAAAAAACATTGTTGTTTAGTGATGTGCCTGAAAATAAAGTTTATAAATGGAACGAAACCGATGGATTGCGTCTTTATATACAGCCTTCAGGTTATACTGGGCCAGAGGTGGAGCAAAGTGCTAACTGGGAAAAAGGTTCCAATGGGTTAATTTTAAATCCTGAAGGGGATTTGCTTCTTTGTCAGCATGGGAATCGGGGTATCAGCAAACTTGTTAGTTTAAAAGATTCTCTACACCCAAAATTTGAGCCTATTGTAGCCAATTACCAAGGAAAAAGATTTAATTCCCCAAACGATTTGACTTACGACCAAAATGGGAATCTATACTTTACAGACCCATCGTATGGATTAGGAAATCAAAAAAGCGAGTTAGGCTTTAACGGTGTTTATTTTTTTAACAAAAAAAGTGGTGTCATACTTTTGGATAATACCATCAAAAACCCGAATGGACTTGCTATTTCACATGATAATAAAACACTTTATGTGTGTGATTCAAATGTTGATTTCCCAAAAATATTAGTATTTGATATGGTTGGGGAAGGCAAAATCACAAACAAAAGAGTCTTTTTTGACGCTACCGAATTAAGAAAAGCAAGTATAGATAAACAATGCCCAGATGGCATGAAATTAGATGAACATGGCAATCTGTTTGTAGCGGGGCCAGGCGGCGTTCTTATTATTTCTCCTGAAGCAAAACATTTAGGGACTATAAAATTAGATAAGCGTACAGGTAATTGTGAGTTTACAGATGATGGTAAATACCTGTTTATAACCTCTGATGACTATTTGTTACGCGTGGATTTAAAGTCATAAAAAAACAAATGAGATGAAATTTCAAACCCTAAGAGCCTTCTTTTTTTTGATAGTATTGTTTTTTATAACGGCCTGTTTTTCAAAAAAAGAAAATAATGATTCAAAACTGCCAAACATCGTGTTCATTATAGCAGATGATATGGCTTGGGATGATAGCGGCGCCTACGGACATCCACATATAAAAACACCAAACATTGATAAATTGGCCTCAGAAGGTATGCGTTTTGACAATGCCTTTTTAACCATTAGTTCCTGTAGCCCCAGTAGATCGAGTATCATTACGGGTTTATATCCGCACAATACAGACGCAGAGCAATTGCATTGGCCTTTACCTTCTGAAAAAGTCACATTTGTTGAACACTTAAAGGCATCGGGATATTGGACGGCCCAAGCAGGAAAATGGCATCTTGGGGATTCAATAAAAAATCGATTTGACGTGGTTCATGATGTGGGTACTTCTGGGTTTCAATTGGCTTCTAATGGAGAAAAATCCATTCAAAAAGGGGATGGTAGTGGTTGTGAGCAATGGGTGTCCACTTTAAATGAAAGACCAAAAGATAAGCCTTTTTTCTTGTGGTTGGCGGCGGTGGATCCACACAGACCTTATGTTGAAAATATTATTGAAAATCCACATACTTTAGAAGACGTTGTATTGCCTCCATATTTTTCGGATACTCCAGAAGTGCGGGAGGATTTTGTTCATTATTACAATGAAATCACGCGTTTGGACAATTATGTGGGTGAGGTGGTTTCAGAATTGGAAAAGCAAGGCATTTCAAAAAATACCTTAATTCTTTTTATTAGTGATAACGGAAGGCCTTTTCCAAGAGATAAAACAACCCTTTATGATGGTGGTATAAAAACACCGTGGATTGTGAAATGGCCAGCAAAAGTGAGTCCCAATTCGGTTTGTAAAAGTTTGGTAAGCGCTATTGATATTGCGCCAACATTTTTACACTTGGCGGGATTGAAACCTTTGGAATCTTTTGAAGGTATTGATTTTTCGGAATTATTAACCCATCCAGAAAAAGACATTAGAGATGTTATTTACGCCGAAGACCATTGGCATGATTTTGAGGATTACACAAGGGCCATACGTACAAAAGAGTATAAATATATTAAGAATTTTTATCCAGATTTGCCAAATACGCCGTCGGCTGATGCCTTTGTTGGCGGTACGTTTTCAACAATGCTCGAGTTGAAAAAACAAGGTAAATTAAATGATGCACAAATGGCTTGTTTTAAAACCCCACGTCAAGAAGAGGAGTTGTATCATATTGTATCCGACCCTTATGAATTGAATAATTTGGCAGGAAATCCTAAATATAAGGATGTTTTGAATACGTTACGATTAGAATTAAAAGAAATGAGGACGAAAACAAATGATAGCTTACCTACATTTAGAACGCCTGACGAGTTTGACAGGGAAACCGGTTTGAAGAATAGTTTCAGAAAACGTCCGCGCCCCTCAAAAGTAGAAATGCAAAAGATTATTTTAGACATGCAAGAGCACAAGTAAACGAACCAATACATTCAATTTTATGGAAACCAATAAAAATAATTCTCGTAGAAACTTCGTTAAAAAATCGTCATTAGGGCTTGGTGCAATTGGTGTCGGTCTGTCTTTAAATTCGGTATTGGCATCTAATTTAAAATTCAATTCTGATAAAAAATTAGGTGTGGCTTTAGTCGGTTTAGGAAATTATGCAACCAATCAGTTAGCACCCGCGCTTCAAGAAACGATCCATTGTTATTTAACAGGTATCGTTACGGGAACAAAAGCAAAGGAAAAAATTTGGGCAGATAAGTATAATATTCCAGAAAAAAATATTTACAATTACGAGAATTACGATACCATAATCTCTAATAAAGATATTGATATTATATATGTGGTATTGCCAAATTCCATGCATGCAGAGTTTACCATTAGGGCCGCAAAAGCAGGCAAACACGTTATTTGCGAAAAACCCATGGCACTATCCGTTTCAGAAGGAAACGCCATGGTTAAGGCCTGTGAAGAAAATAATGTAAAGCTGTCCATTGGTTATAGGTTGCAATTTGATCCCTATCATAAGACCATCATCAATTTCTCAAAAGAAAAAAACCATGGTAAGATTACTTATGTGAATTCTCAATTCGGTTTTAGTATTGGAGACCCAACACAATGGCGATTGAATAAAAAACTAGCTGGTGGTGGTGCTTTAATGGATGTTGGCGTGTATTGCATTCAAGCGGCGCGTTATAGTTTTGGACAAGAGCCAATAGCGTTATCGGCTCAGGAATTCAATTCGGGCGCCGATAAATTTAAGGAAGTAGATGAAACCATCACTTGGCAAATGGAATTTCCAGATGGTAAAATTTCAAATTCAACCACATCCTATGGTTTTAATGTAAATAGTTTGTTGGTAAGTACAGAAAAAACGAGGGCTACTTTAATGCCAGCGTATAGTTATAGCGGGTTGAAAGGTGCTTTGGGCAATGAAGTGCTTGAATTTCCTCCGGTAAATCAACAAGCGTTACAGATGGACGCTTTTGCAATGAACGTAAAAGAAAACACAAAATCTTTTGTGTCGGGAGAAGAAGGCGTAAGGGATTTAAAAGTGGTTGAAGCCATTTATAAATCTATTGCTTTGGGCGGTAAGCGTGTTATTATTTAGCCGAAAAATCAGTCAATGTTCGGTGTTAAGGTTTTCGGTGGAATGTTTTAATGAGAAAACAGAACGACTTCATAAAACTTTAAAATATTACGAGGCAATAATAATGATTGCTTGCGTGTTTTTTTAGTACTTTTAATAAAGTATGCATGTAATTTTTATATAAAGAACACGTTATGCCGTCTATGCAGATGCTTTTGTTTTTAGAAAAATACACCTTAGGGAGTAAAATTATTTTAGGGATTTTCTTTGCGATTTTGCTATATATGGTCATCTATTTTTTAGTGAAAACGATGGAAATGGCCTATGTTTTAAAACACAAAAAACCATTTTACATCCATTTTTATCTGTTTTTAAGAAAATTGAATAGTGAGCAAAAAGGTTATTTGAAAAACCATTTTACTTTTTATAATAAATTGACCTTAAAGCAAAAAAAGTATTTTGAACATCGGGTAGCAAGTTTTATTGTGGACAAAGATTTTATTAGTAGGGATGGCATCGTTGTTACGGAAAAGATGAAAGTGCTCATTTCAGCCACCGGTATTATGCTTACCTTTGGTTTTCGCGATTTTTATATCGGTTTGATCAGTAAAATAATTGTTTATCCAACGCCTTTTTTTTCTAGATCTACCAATAATTATCACAAAGGCGAATTCAACCCTAAATTGAAAACTTTGGTGTTGTCTTGGGAAGATTTTAGATTAGGTTTTGAAAATTCCCATGACAACATCAATTTGGGAATTCATGAGTTTACACATGCCATTCATTTAAACAGTATCAAAGAGCGGGATATCAGTTCCACACTTTTTAGTGATTTTTTTAAGGAACTAACAGATTTGTTGACTTACCAAGAAGCCTTACGATTAAAACTTTTGGACTCAGAGTATTTCCGCACCTATGGTTATACCAATCAATTTGAGTTTTTGGCGGTTATTGTCGAAAATTTTATAGAAACGCCCATTGAGTTTAGAAGTCAATTTCCAGAAGTTTACAGTAAGGTAAAGCAAATGCTCAATTTTAATTTTTCTGGCTATTGACATTTTCTTATGACTTTTATCATGGTTTTTAAGGGTTTAGAGTCTTAATTTTATATTGAGAAAACTAAACATAAATGCCATGATACGAAAAGCACCTATATCAACAATAATGACGGGGAACGTAGTTACCTTAAAAAAAGGTGACAGTTTAGAAAAAGCCGAACGTTTGTTTAAGCACCATCATATAAGACACATTCCGGTTGTGACGGATGACGTAATCATAGGCATGCTTAGTTATACCGATTTGTTACGCATCAGTTTTGCAGATGCGGTTGGTGTTGATGAAGAGCATACAGAATCTATGGTGTATGATATGTTTACTATAGAACAAGTTATGAAAAGTAATTTGGTATGCGTCTCCCCTTCAAGTTCCATAAAGGAAGTTGCTAAAATATTGGCAGAAAAAGAGTTTCACGCCCTGCCCGTTGTGCAGCGCAATAAATTAGTTGGAATCGTAACCACCACAGATTTGATTAAATATCTGTTAAAACAATTTTGATGTTCAGCAAGATTTCCTTCACATGATTTTTTATGAAAAATGAAATATTAGTTATTCAATTTTAAAACCCTTTCAATATGAATCCGCATACACCAGTATCTGATATCATGATAAAAAATATTATCGGACTCACAATTTCAGACGATTTAGATAAAGTAGAAATGCTTTTCAAAAAACATAAAATCAAACACATTCCAGTAGTGTCTTCCGGAGTTATTATAGGCATGGTAAGTTATACGGACATTATGCGTATCAGTCAAGCAGAAACTATGAACGGCAATGATGAAAATGTGGATTCTATTGTATATAACAATTATACTGTTGAACAGATTATGGCTAAAGATGTGGAAACCATTACAAGCGGTACCAGCATAAAAGAAGCTACAAAAATTTTAGCAAAACGAGATTTCCACGCATTGCCAGTTGTAGATGATGGTGAATTAGTGGGCATCATTACCACAAGGGATTTGTTGAAATATTTTTTAAAACAGTATTAAGAATTGGCAATGGCCCTTAAATCCTTAATCGTTTCAAGTTGGTTACTGCTTTTAAAAACATAACTGCCCGCAACCAATGCATCTGCACCTGCATCTGAAAGTGCCTTGGCATTCTTATTGGTAACGCCACCGTCAACTTCTATTAATGTATTGGTGCCTTTTCGGGTTATCAATGCCTTTAGTTGTTTTATTTTGTCATAAGTGTTTTCAATAAAACTTTGTCCGCCAAAACCAGGGTTTACACTCATAATAAGCACCAAATCAATGTCGTTGATGGTGTCTTCCAATACATTAATGTTGGTATGTGGGTTTAAAGCAACGCCCGCTTTCATGCCCTCTGCCTTTATGGCTTGCAAAGTTCGGTGCAAATGGGTGCAAGCTTCGTAATGGACCGTTAATATATTGCTGCCCAATTCAGCAAAGGTTTTAATGTATCTGTCGGGATCGATAATCATCAAATGGACATCAATTGTTTTTTTAGCATGTTTGGTAATGGCTTGTAAAACCGGCATGCCATAAGAAATGTTAGGAACAAATACGCCATCCATAATATCAATATGAAACCAATCGGCTTCACTTTGGTTTACCATCTCTATATCGCGTTGCAAGTTGGCAAAATCTGCTGCTAAAATGGAAGGTGCTATCAGTTTAGAACTCATGACTGTGTTTTAGTAATTTTTTTGCAAAGATAAAAAAAAGAAGCCGTCAGTTTAAGTTTAATAAGCACAGTTTTATTCCTGTTTAAATTATTGAAAACCATGAGTTAAACTGATTTTGATTTTTTTTAAGTAGAATATTGGCTTGTTTGTTCAAGTTTGGAAGATTAAAGAATAAAAAAAATTCTTAATAGGACAATGTTTTTTTTATTTGACATATTTGTCTATTTTTAGCTCCATTATTATGAAATATTAATTTAAACCAACTAAAAAAAATGGATTTAATAATACAGAGTTTACCACTCTTTGGTGTTTTAGCGCTTTTATTTGTATTTATCAAAAGTGCATGGGTTACAAAGCAAGATCAAGGAACTGAAAAAATGATTAGGATTGCGAAAAACATTGCCGATGGTGCCATGTCTTTCCTTAAAGCAGAATACAAAATCTTATCGATTTTTGTTATTGCAGTTGCTATCTTATTATATTTTAAAGGCAGTAGTGAAGTAGGATCTAGTGGTATGGTTGCCGTATCATTTATTGTTGGTGCTATATGTTCTGCATTGGCAGGCTTTATAGGTATGAAAGTGGCCACCAAAGCCAATGTAAGAACCACGAGTGCCGCTAGAACGTCGCTAGGAAAAGCCTTGGAAGTGGCCTTTGCTGGAGGTGCTGTTATGGGGCTTGGTGTTGTAGGTCTTGGCGTTTTAGGGTTGAGCGGCTTGTTTATGATTTATCAAAATATATGGAGTGGCCCAGAAAACTTACCAATGGTACTTAATGTGCTTTCTGGCTTTTCTTTAGGCGCATCTTCAATAGCTTTATTTGCACGTGTTGGTGGTGGTATTTATACCAAAGCGGCCGATGTTGGTGCAGATTTAGTGGGTAAAGTAGAAGCTGGTATTCCAGAAGACCATCCTTTAAATCCTGCAACCATTGCAGATAACGTGGGCGATAACGTAGGTGATGTTGCTGGTATGGGTGCCGATTTATTTGAATCCTTTGTGGGATCTATTATCGGAACCATGGTATTGGGCGCTATCATTATAACGCCAGATTTTAATGGACTGGGTGCTGTGTACCTGCCATTGGTATTAGCTGCGGTTGGTATCATTATGTCTATTGTAGGTACATTTTTTGTGAAAGTAAAAGATGGTGGAAATCCACAAACAGCCTTGAATATTGGTGAATTTGGCTCGGCTGGTTTAATGGTTGTGGCATCCTATTTTGTAATTGATATTTTAATCCCACAAACTTGGATTTATGAGGATGTTACCTATACATCCATGGGTGTATTTTGGGCAACCATTGCTGGTTTGGTAGCAGGTTTGGCCGTTGGGAAAATAACAGAATATTACACAGGTACTGGTAAAGGTCCTGTAAACTCTATAGTCAGGCAATCTGAAACAGGCGCAGCAACTAACATTATTGCTGGTCTAGGTATTGGTATGATGTCCACCATGATCCCTATTTTATTGATTGCTGCGGCGATTTTAGTATCGCATCATTTTGCTGGTTTGTATGGTATCGCTATTGCTGCGGTGGGTATGTTGGCAAATACAGGTATTCAATTGGCGGTAGATGCTTACGGTCCCATTTCTGATAATGCAGGAGGTATTGCTGAAATGGCAGAATTACCTAAAGAAGTTCGTGAACGTACCGATAAGTTGGATGCGGTTGGTAACACAACGGCTGCCATTGGAAAAGGATTTGCGATTGCTTCTGCGGCTTTAACAGCTTTGGCTTTGTTTGCCGCGTTTATGCATACAGCAAACGTTAAGGCTATTGATGTTTCCAAACCAGGCATTATGGCCGGGCTTTTAGTAGGTGGTATGTTGCCATTTGTGTTTTCGGCTTTATCTATGAATGCGGTTGGTCGTGCGGCTATGGCAATGATTGAAGAGGTGCGTCGTCAATTTAGGGACATTCCCCAGTTGAAAGCGGCTTTGGAAGTGATGCGTAAATATGATTCTGATATGACAAAAGCGACTCCAGCAGATCGTGCTATTTTTGATGCCGCTGATGGTTATGCTGAGTATGATAAATGTGTGGATATTTCAACTAAAGCGTCTATCAAAGAAATGGTATTGCCAGGGCTTTTGGCTATTGCGGTGCCAGTTGCAGTTGGATTTATCGGTAGTGCCGAAATGTTGGGTGGACTACTTGCTGGTGTAACAACCTGCGGGGTGCTTATGGCCATTTTCCAATCGAATGCTGGTGGTGCTTGGGATAACGCCAAAAAAACCATTGAAGAACAAGGTAAAAAAGGAACGGATGCCCATAAAGCTGCCGTTGTTGGCGATACCGTTGGCGATCCTTTTAAAGATACGTCTGGGCCTTCATTAAATATTTTATTGAAATTGATGTCGGTTGTGGCCTTGGTCATTGCACCAAGTATTGCCATTACCACAGATGGTGTTGCTAATTATAATGAAAACAAAAATGTTGAAACTGAAATAATAGCAACAATCCAAAATATTGAAATAGCTACTGAAACTGTAAATAATTCAGAAGCTATTGTTATAAAATCTGAGGCTAAAGATGAGGTAACTGTTAATGAAGACATTCTTTCTGGAACGACTTTAGAAGAAGTGAATCAAAAGATTTCAGAATTAAAAGAAAACAGCTAATTACATACAACTAAACTAAACTAAGCTGTGAGCCACATCATTTATTTGATGTGGTTTTTTTGTATTTTTAATCGAAAAATAATTCCTCGGCATTTTGGCGAGGTTTCAGCTAAAATTGTAATACCCCTCAATGTTTAAAAAAGATCCGCTGCAAATCATCGTTTTCCAAACCTATGGAACGTCCAATCATTTATATTTAAGGGGGCGCGCTATTGAAGACGAAAATATTGATTTGGAACAAAAAGACGCTTTCAAATTGCTATTTAATGCATGGAAGCGTTTTGAAACCGATGAAATTAAACACGCAGAACTCATCATTAAAATAGGAAAAGAACAATTTTTCTATACGAAAACAGACCAAGATGGTTATTTTTTACTCGATGAATCTGTTGAAGACCTAAGTGCCTATGCCAATGAAGAAGGTTGGGTGGCTATGGAAGTGTCTTACCGAAGCGAGCACATTAAAAGAACAATTCAATCTGAAAACCGGTTTCAAGCTGAAATGCTTGTCCCCTCAAAAAAAGCATCGTTTGGTGTTATCAGCGATATTGATGATACCATTTTGCATACCGGATTAGTTTCTGTTTTAAAATGGCGGGTGCTCATAAATACGCTTTTAACATCCGCAGGAAAGCGTATTCCGTTGCAAGACGCTCCAGAATTTTATTATTTGTTGCATCAAGGAAAAACGGGACATGAGGCAAACCCTATATTTTATGTAAGCCATAGTCCATGGAATTTATACCGCTATTTGGAATATTTTCTTAAAAAAAACAATTTTCCCAAAGGCCCTATTGTTTTAAGGAATTTCCCAAGGCTTTTTGCAAGAAAACCCAAAGATGAAACCCCCGAAAAGCAAAAAGAGATTTTGAATATTTTAAGGACCTATCCGGATTTGAATTTTATTTTAATAGGCGATAATGGCGAACACGACCCAGCAATATATTTAGAACTCGCAAAAGCATATCCTAAAAGGATTTTAGCGATATATTTAAGAAGGGTTAATCGTAAAAGTAGAATGGCGAGCGTCTATAAATTGTATAAAAATTATAAAAACACACCAGTATTATTAGTAAAAAGTACAGATGAGGCCATTAAGCATGCAAAAAAACATGGATTCATCTAGATTCCTGTTTTATTCATTGCTTTTTATTTTTATATTAATGAATTCATGAATGTTACGATTTCACGGGAAAGACAATTTCAAAGGAAACCTCAAGGCAGAGAGGCTTTTCCGAATTCTTTTTCAACTAAAACAACCCATTGATCTCGGCATCAATCGTATTGATAACGCTTCCTAAATCTTCTGGTTTGTCAACAAAATTCAAATGGTCCACATCAATTATTAAAAGTTTTCCTTTATCATAGCCATGAATCCAAGCTTCGTAGCGTTCATTCAAACGGCTTAAATAATCGATGCTAATGGAGTTTTCATAATCGCGTCCGCGTTTATGGATTTGCGACACCAAATTGGGGATGGAACTTCTTAAATAAATCAACACATCGGGCCCTTGTACGAGTGATTCCATTAAATCAAAAAGCGCACGGTAATTTTCATAATCACGGTTGGTCATCAAGCCCATGGCGTGCAAGTTGGGCGCAAAAATATGAGCATCTTCATAAATGGTACGGTCTTGAATGATGTCTTTGCCGCTTTCACGGATTTGCAATACTTGTCTAAATCTGCTATTCAAAAAATAGACTTGTAAATTGAAACTCCAGCGTTCCATTTGGTTGTAAAAATCATCCAGATAGGGGTTGTCCACAACATCTTCAAGCTGTGCTTCCCATTTATAATGTTTTGCCAATAATTTTGTGAGTGTGGTTTATCCCGAGCCAATATTTCCGGCAAAAGCAAT
>CAXBNH010000019.1:0-18320 GCA_963976905.1 uncultured Algibacter sp. | reverse complement strand
TACATGACCCTACAACCTCTACTTCTATAGTGTCGAATATTTCTGAATTAGATTCTAAGGTTGCGGTAATATAATATTTCCCTGCATTGTTTGGTGCTGTAAACCCTCCCTCATCATTAATACCAACGGTTTGTCCAGATTCGTTTTTAGCAGACCAAACTACTTTTTTGTCATCACCAGATACGTTTGCATTAAAGTCTTTAAAATCGCCAACTTGAAAGCAAGTATCGTCGTTTGTATAAACACTTATTTTGCTCATATCAATGATTATTTCTGTTGTGATAGGTTGTGCATATTCCGTACCCCTAAAACACTCAAAAGCTACAAACTCAGCGGTTATTGTAAAAGGATATTTATTTTCATCAGCAGGTGTTAGAATTGTGAAATTTTGATTAGGAGATTCAGAATAATTATCTCCATATATAACGCCAACCTCAAATGGGGTGCTTAAATCAATATCAAAACTTATAGTGTTTTTCAATTCTAATTGTAAATTAACAGGATCTTCAGGTTTTACAATGTAGGGGTTTGTAGTAGGGTGTGTCCATTTAAGCTCTACTGGGGTTAAGTTTAATTCTTGTGAATCAGATTTGGTTTGTCCGGAAAAAACTTCTGGTCTAAGACTGAGTTCCAAAACATCTTTTCCAGTATCAATAGGATAAACCTCTATTCCGCCGTTGTCTTTATAATCTACTTCAAAAGCACTGCCTTGGGTTTCACCTTTTAAATATTTGCTGTTCAATACATCAATGGGGCCACATTCTATAGTAGGCACTTTTAATATACCGTTTTCCCAATGGCCTAGATTAGCTAAATTAGATAGTTGGGTAGAAGTAAAAGTTGATGCTGCTCCAAAACCAATTTCTTCTGCTAAGTTTTTAGCTTTTTGTGTTGGCAGGAATGAGCTGGCTTGAATTAAAGACTCCCAAATGGATTTATCGATAGACCAATCATTGCTAGCTGCAAATACCTGTGCCATTATGATTGGCTCCGGACATGCCGTTTCTTCTAAAAAATTAGTGTTTAAAATGCTAAATTCAAATTTGGTAAAATGTGACAAACGTGTTTTACTGTAACCTTCCTCAATTTTTTGAATTCCCCAAACAATGGCTCCTACAACGGTTGCAGCGGTTGCTGCTTGAGGAATAAACCCTGCTGCAGTAGCAGCATTTGAAAGGTCGCTAAAATACTTCCCAGTTATAGTCTTTGGGTCGCTATACTCTGTATTGACAGCAGCTTTCATTTGGTCTGCCAAATCATCAGCATCTAGCCCAAAGCACCCAGCACTTTCATTTGTTTTATTGTTTTTTATGTTTGTCTTTTTACTGTTTTTGGTTTCAAAATCTTTGATTTTTTGATTTATATGATCTAATACACCATATTTATTTAGTAACCGATCAGAAATATCAATACTCGTTGCTTTATCAACACTTTCGTTGGTCAAAATTCTATCATTTTCTAAAAAAGGTATCAGTGCAAATTCAGCATCTTCATTGTGCAACAAATTATACAATAAGGAAAATGGCACATCGGTTGGTTCTATATCTGTAAGTTCACCAGATAGAACGGTTTCATCTATGTTTAAAAATTCTGTTCGCTGTGCTAATAGATTTTGAAAAGCTAAAACTACTTTTTCGGTATATCCTTCTGCTTTTGGTAATTGTGAAATTATAAGTGGTTTTGGGTCGCAGATTATTGTACCTGTATGATTTTTAAATATGACCTGCAATTCTCCACCTTTAAGAGGCAGTTCTGGATGCATAGGGGCTATAATAAATGATTTGTCATTTTCATCAATCCCTACATTTATTGATATTCCTGTAAAAATATTGTTATACCAATATTCCGCAGTTAAATTTTCTTTTAAGCTTTCATCAATATTTTTAACAAATAATTTATCTGTGGGTAAAACGCTTTGTGCTTCAAGTTGAATAAGATTACATTCTGTGGTTTCATTAGGGCCATCTGTTTTATTGTCGTCTTCACTACATGAAAACGGTACGCCTAAAACAGATGCGATAAGAACATATAATAACGTTTTATAAATCTTGATTTTCATTGCTTTAAAAATTTGTTTTTTTTAAAAAGGGAACAAATCCAATCATAGATTTTCATTATTCCCCTTCTCACTTGATTAATAGCTTCTTTATATATGGTTTACTTCATATTACCTGTTTTTCAATTTTAATAGATTTTATCACTTTGTTTTTTAGGATGATATTTAATACGTAATGACCGCTTTTTAAGTGATCGATACTTAAATAGATGTTTTGATTGGTTTCTTTATGGATATCATCCGTTTTAAGCATCTTGCATGACTTTTATTTTCTGAAAAGGAACTGGCCTATGAACGTGTTTTATTGCTGTGAAGTAAAATTATATTGAAACAAACGACCTGTATGCTACGTATGTAACAAAGTATGTAATAGATGTAACATGATAACGATAACGTTACTTTGAAACGTATTCAGTAGGCGTACAGTTATAAATTTCCTTAAAACATTTGATGAAATAGGAGGGTGTGTTAAAGCCAACTTGATAAGCAATTTCTGAGATGGTGCTGTGGTTTTCCTTTAAGAGCATTTTTGCCAATTTTAAACGCTCCATTCTGATAAATTCTGTAGTGGTCAATCCTGTTAATGCTTTTAGTTTTCTGTGCAATTGCATACGGCTCATGAGCATGGCTTTACTTAAATCTTGGGCGTTCATTTCGGGATTTGTGATATTTTGGTCCAATGCGTTTTTCAATTTATTGAAAAATTGTTGGTCGGTTGATGTGGTGACCAAATCATTCAATTCAAAGGTATTGCTGTAGAGTTTTTGTAATTTTTGCCTAAGCTCAATGAGTTTTTGAACTCTTATTTTAAGTTTTTTACTATTGAAAGGTTTTAAAATATAATCATCGGCACCTGTTTTAAGACCCTTTATTTCATTTTTATCGCCGCTTTTTGCCGTTAATAATATAATGGGAATATGGCTTGTACGTTCATCATGTTTTAAGGTAGTGCACAATTCTATACCGTTTTTTTTCGGCATCATCACATCACTAATGATAATATCTGGAATATGTTTAACAGCATTTTTAATGCCTTGTTCCCCGTTTGAAGCCTCTTTAATGTGATACTCTTTTTGGAAAATGGATTTTACAAATAACCTAATATCATTATCATCTTCTACAATAAGGAGCAACGGTTTGTCTTTTGTGTTTTCAGTTTCAGAATCTATAATATTTTCAACTTCAGAAATAGGTAGGTTTACAGTTTCTATTACAGACATATCCTCTGTTATTTCAGAAGTATTAAAAAAAGAACGCTCCATGGGCAGCGTAACCGTAAACTGGATGTCATCATCATTCATGGTATGTGCCACAATATTCCCATGGGAAAGAATGCATAATTCTTTTACCAAAGACAGCCCAATACCAACACCATCAGTGCTTTTGTTGTTTTGATAGTAGCGTTGGAAAAGTTTACTGATTTCAGAATCAGCAATGGTATTTCCATTATTTATGAATGTAATAACCAATTGCCCGTTTTGTTCTGTGGATTCAAAATGGATTTTGCCGTGTTCAGGTGTGTATTTTACGGCATTGGACAATAGGTTTGATACTATTTTTTCAACCACATCCGGGTCAAACCATGCGTCGTTAACGGGTTGGATATTATAGGAATATGTGATGTTCTTTTCTTTTGCCTTAAATTCAAAAGCCACTAAAATTTGTTTTAATAGCAAGATGATGTCGCCTTTATTTACGGATAATGTTAAATTTCCAGATTCCAATTTCGATAAATCCAATAATTGATTTACAAGATTTAATAGCCGTTTGGAATTGCGTTGAACGAGCGTCAATTCCTTTTTATCTTCATTTGAAAGATTTGGGTTTTGCAATTGGTTTTCAATAGGCCCCGTAATCAACGTGAGAGGTGTTCTAAATTCATGTGACAGATTAGTGTATAATCTTGTTTTGAATTTGTTCAGCTTTTTTAAACGCTTGGTTTCTTCGTTTTTAAACTGTAGTTGCATTTTCATGTGCCAACGCCATTTTAGGTAATAATAAATAGCATAGGATAATATGGCAAATAAAAGAACATAGATAATGATGGCAGTTGTGCTAAAGTACCAAGGTTGCTTTATGGTAAAGGTGTAAGTTGCAGGGTTTTCGTTCCAAACACCATCATAACTGCATGAAATCACTTTAAAGGTATAATCATTGGGAGGCAAATTTGTGTAATGTGCTATGTTGTTATTGCCTGATTCAATCCAATCGGCATCATGGTTTATCAATTGGTACTTGAATAAATTACGGTCTGGCTGTGAAAAATGAAGACTCGAAAACGTAAAGGTCACCGTGTTTTCGTCATCTTGAAATTCAGCATTATTGATTAAGGGACGCTCTTTTGAGAAGATTTCAAATTTAGAAATGATGGTTTTAGGTTTTATGGTATTGAAGGTCAATTGCTCAGGATTAAACCAATTGACACCTTCTAAGCCACCAAAATATAAATTCCCCAATTTATCCTTAAAATAAGCACCTGTATTGAATTCCGTTCCCTGCAATCCATCGTAAACACTAAAGTTTTCAAAATTCTCATCTGATTTTTTAGGATTGAATTTACAAATACCGTTGTTGGTGCTTAACCAAAGACTTCCTTGTTTGTCTGATAAAACACCATAAACCACATCGTTGGGTAAACCGTCTTTCATCGTATAGGTTTTGATGCTGTTGTTTTTGGTATGGTATCCTTTAAGTCCCGTTCCGTTAGTGCCAATCCAAAGAGTGCTATTCAATAAAAAGAGCGTTTTTATTTTATCGTTTATGGCTTCTATTTTAGAAATTTCATCTGTTCGTTTATTCAGTTTAAAAATGCCATCATTATCTGTGCCAATCCATAGAATGCTATCGTTTTCTTTGACCAAAGCACGAATGTTGTTGGTTGTGAGCTTGGAATTGGAAGTATTATATTCCTTTAATACGCTTTTGTTTTTGTCAAACAGCAAAAAGCCGTGACGTTCAGTACACAACCAACTTTGGTCATCAGTTTCATCAATAATACGCCAAATGGTGTGATTGGAAAGTTTTGGATAAAATTTATAATGTCCATTTGGTTCCAAGATATTGAGTCCATAACCTTGATGCCCAATCCATAAATTTTTATTGTTAAAATTTAAGCTGATGATGCGGTCACTTGCCAATGCTGAATTGTTTTTCGTAATGGTTTTGTAAGCGTTGGTTTTTATATCAAAATGTGTTAAGCCTTTCCCCGAAGTGCCAATCCAAAGATTTCCCAAATGGTCTGTAGTGATGCTTCGCACCATATCTACATTTACATTTTTAGGAACTTGGTTGTTTGTAAGAATGTTGAATTTTATTAAATGTTCATCATAATAACTAGCACCTGTACCGTCTGAGCCAAACCAAATAACACCCGTAGCGTCTTCATACAGGCACAGCATATCATTATAATGTATGGCAAATGGGTTGGTTTTGTTCGCCGTAAAATTGATTACCTGATTTGTTTTTTTATCTATTAAATAAACACCATTGCCATAAGTGGCCAACCAAATCTTATCTTTTTTATCGACTAAAAGGTCTTCAATATTTACATTTGAAGGTAAATTTTCATGGTTGAATTTTATAAATTGATTTTGATTTTTAGGCTTGTATAACAATCCGTTTCCATAAGTGCCTAACCAAACATCGCCGTTTTCGGTTTTTTCTAAAGCACTAAAATTGGGTTGACCAACATCTTTTATAAGCAATTTTTCATAAGAAATATTCGGCAAGTATTTATAAACAGCCCCAGAAGTAGTAATTAACAAACTGTTATCCATTTCAAGATAATCGTAAACGGTCTTCTTTTGGTCAGCCTTTTTGAAAACTTGTGTCGTGTCTTTGGTTTTCGCATCAATTCTTAGCAACCCATTATTATTGGTGCCAATATATAGATTCAATTTTGTGTCTTGAAAAATAGAACTTATGCTATATGGCAGCTTAATGTGTTTAAAATCATCTGTTTTTGATTGATAAAGTTCTAGAATTCCAGAATGTGTAATGATCCAAAGCCTATTTTGTTTGTCAATGTATATTTTTCCTAATTTGCTAAAAGTGCCTCTGGTTATGTCTTCAAATTGTTTGTCATAATGCGTGAAGTGCCTGCCATCATATTTATTTAAACCATCTTGGGTTGCCAACCACAAATAACCGATACTATCTTGAGCAATGCTAATAACGCTGTTTTGGGACAACCCATCATTAATGGTCAGGGTTTTAAAAGCAAACTGTTTGGTGGCAACAATAGTGTCTTGGTTTTTTGTTGAAATACCTTGTGCATGCATGAAAAAACAGTACAGCATGGCACAACAGAAGAAAAAAGAACTGTATGTTTTATAATTTGCCAATAGCATATCCTGATTTATAAAATGAAGATAAGAATGTGGAAGTGTCTTGCATGCACTAAAATAACAATTTTTATACTTTTCACGGTATAATAAATTTCTTAATGTTTGTTTGTAAGGATATTGCTTAAATAAGACTAAATTTCAATAACTTTTTAAGTTAGAATATTTTAGTTAATTTCGTCTTTATGAACCTAGTCATCCAATCTACACTTAAAACATTAGAGAAATCGCAATCTTTATTAGACAAATTAACAGATGACCAATTGTGTAATGCATCAGTTTCGCCATATTACTCAAGTATTGGAACGCACATCAGGCATATTTTAGATTTTTATGATTGTTTGTTCAATATTAACTTAGAAAATCAAATCGATTTAACAGCAAGGTCTAGAAATAAAGATGTTGAAACCAAATGCGATTGTGCCATTAATTATTTGAATGTAATAATCAATAAATTGAAGGTTTCAGATTTTGAAATGGAAACTACTGTTTCCGTGACGGATGATTTAGGTATGGGAACCATTGAAATACCCTATACTTATGGGGCTTTGTTAGCACAAGCGAATAGCCATACCATCCATCATTACGCCATTATCAATTATATTTTTGATAGATTGGGGATTATAACAAACGATTCTGATTTTGGTTACAACCCTACTACACCAAATGGGTATGTTATCAACTAGATTAGTTATTTCTTTTTAAACATGCTATCCACGATGAGCTTAATACCCTTAAATCCTAAAAATACGGCAAAGGTACAAATTAAGCACCCTATAATCAAAAGTGGAATGTAAAGTTTGTTTTCTGGATTACTAAAAGCAAAGCTTAAAAGTATGGGACCCATAAAAAGGCTTAATGCAGCAAATATGAGCGTTTTAATGCCTTTGAAAAGGATTATTTTATCTGTTTTATTATTCATTATTGTAGTTTTTAATAGCAAGTCTAACACTTTTATATTTATTAAGTAATGCTTCTGCTTCTTTTTGAGGGATATCAAGTTCAGCCATAATCATTTTGGTACCTCGATCCACTAATTTGTTATTGCTCAATTGCATATCTACCATTTTATTGCCTTTTATATGTCCCAACTGAATCATGGTAGTTGTGGTAATCATATTAAGCACCAGTTTTTGGGCTGTACCTGCTTTCATTCTGGAGCTTCCGGTAACAAATTCAGGGCCCACAATAACTTCAATGGGAAATTGTGCTGTTTGTGAAAGCGGACTGTTATGATTGCAAGTAATACAGCCAGTAATGATATTGTTTTCGTTGCAGTTATTTAAGGAAGAAATTACATAAGGCGTGGTGCCAGAAGCGGCAATGCCAACCACCACATCTTTATTTGAAATGTGGTTAGCTTGCAAATCTTCCCAACCCAATGTAAGGGAATCTTCTGCAAATTCTACGGCTTTTCTAATGGCAGTATCGCCTCCTGCAATCAGTCCAATAACTAAATCATATGAAACCCCAAATGTAGGTGGACATTCCGAAGCATCCAAAATCCCCAATCTGCCACTTGTACCAGCGCCTATATAAAATAATCTGCCACCTTGTTTTAGTTTGGTTACTATTTGATTGACTAATTTTTCTATTTGAGGCAATGCCTTTTCTACGGCATTTGGAACGGTTTTGTCCTCCTTATTGATACTTGAAAGCAAGTCTTTTACGCTCATTTTTTCCAAATGATCGTAATACGAATCATGCTCGGTTGTTTTTGTGAAACTCATGTTTCAAAAATAGGAATTAAAACCCGATTTTAATTATAAAGAATGTCGTCAACTTCTATTTTTTTATCATTTATAAAATCATAGAGTGTGAGTTGTCTTAAGGTGTAATAATCGATCCAAAAATCTTCAAGAGAGTTTAAATATTTTACAATCGCTTGGTCTTTCTTCTCTTGGCTAATGTTTAAATCAGTAATAGTCACTTTGCCTAAAACATATCTTTTTTTAGTGATATCATAACTTTTTTCAGCTATTTCTTTGGCTTTTTGCGATGTTATTAAAAAATCCCGTTTGCTGGACCAATTAAGAACATGCAAATAAATTTCTTGTTCAAACTCTTGTTTGTTCTGTTCAATATTATTGTTGGTCAAATCTAAATTAGCCTCTGCCATTTTACGTTCAGATTTTGAAACGCCCCAATCAAAAATAGGGATACCAATATTTAATGATACATACTGTTGCTTGTTATAATTATTGAACAGATTATCAAAATCATTACCATTTTGAGAAATCCCTACATTGGCGGCAAGGCTCATTTCCAATCTGTTGCCTCCTTTTGCTCTTGCCAATTCATTTTCTGCTTGTAAACGTTGTCTTCTAAATTCAATGACCGCTTTTCTGTTGGATTGTGCTTCTTCTATCGCTTTTTCTGCATCTACCTCAAAAAGTGCTAATTCTTCAGGAATCCTCAATTCCACATTTTCATTGTCTATTTCCAAATAGCGCACAATGTTTTGGGAGGTTCTTTTTAATTCAATGGTATTTGTGGTCACATTGTTTTTTGAATTTAAGAGCGATAATTCCATTTGCAGCAATTCATTTTCGGCAATTTTACCCATTTTAAAACGTCCTTGCGAAATTTGATAGAGTGTATCTTGATTGGATAGGTTTTTCTCGGCAATTTTTAACTGCATTTGCGCTTTAAGCAAACTAAAGTAACGCCTACAGGTATTGATGGAAATTTGTTCCATGCTTTCTACAAAATCCCTTCTGGATTCTTCGTAAATTAAAGGTTCAATTTTTTTGTCCCATCGAAAACTGTTGTAAAACAATGAGTTTTGGCGGTACCGAATGGAAAATGGAACCACAGAGTAATTTGTAATATCGTTATTACCAAAAAGGTCTACTTTTTCCAGATTTGAATATAACGATAGTGTTCCACCTGTAAATGAAACATTTTGTGTTACAGACAAACCACCTGCTAATACCAATTGATTTTGGTTTACAAAAATATCCTGACCTTCATCATTTGTTAGTCTTCTAACCGAATTGCTGAATTCGGGCAAGGTGGCATCCAGCCTTAATTGAGGCAAAAAACGTGCTTTGTAATTTTTAAAACGCCAGTAACTTGCTTGGTTTCTATTTAGGTTCGTTTTATAATCGGGCGATTGTTTTTGTGCTATATCAATAGCTTCCGTTAATGTGATTTGTTTTGATTGCGAAAACGAAACCAATGGAAAAATAACTATTAATGTGATGAGTATCTTTTTCACATGTTTGATTTTTAGTTGATTGATGAAAATGTTTTTATATGCTTTATTCAGATCTTAAGGCCTCAATAGGGCGTTTGTTGGCTGCTGCTTTTGCTGGTAAAATCCCAAAAATCAAACCGATGATAACCGCAATGAAAAAGGATACCAAAATAGAATCTAAGGAAAGAATGGTTTCTATTCCAGATGCTATTTCAATGATGTAAGCACCAATAATGCCCACAATAATGCCAACAATACCGCCACCTACGCTAATAAGTACAGATTCAGATAGAAATTGTAAAATAACATCTTCTTGGGTAGCGCCAATGGCACGCATGATACCAATTTCTTTGGTGCGTTCTAACACAGATGCCAACATGATGTTCATAATACCAATACCGCCAATAAGCAATGAAATACCCGCAATAATGCTCAATACCACATTGAATATTTGCTTGGTTTTTTGTTGCTGTTTCAATAATTGAATGGGAATGGTAATCTCAAAATCAAGTACATCGTTATGTCTTCTTTTTAGCATTTTACTCAAAACTTCGGCAGTAGCTTTCAATTCATCAGAATTGGAAACTTGTACGGTAAGTTTATCAATTTGATGGTAATTTCCTCTTGGTTCTCTCTTTTTAGGGCCGTTTTGATTGCTGCTATTGCTCGCAGAAAGATCATCAACAATTATTTTTCGGTCTTTATAACGGACCAAAAATGTTTTTATGGGAATGTAAACATCTTGGTTCAAATCCCTAATACCTAAGTTTTCTTGGGCTTTATCAGAAATTAATTTTTCTTCAATGATCCCGATGACTTGAAGCCAAACGTCCTTGACCTTGATTTGCTTGCCCAGAGCACTTTCTCCTGTAAATAATTTTTTTTCAACTTTTCTGCCGATCACGCAAACGGGTAGGGCATTTTCAGCTTGGTATTCTGAAAAGAAATGTCCTTTTTCTATACCAATATTTGAAGATTCAAAAAAAGAGGATGTCACACCAATAAGCTTTACTGAGTTTTGTTTGCCGCTATTGATAACGTATGTGTTCAGTATAATCTCGGGACTTACAATTTGAACACTAGGTATGTTATCTTTAACGCTTAAGGCATCCAGAATATCAAGCCCTTTAGAGAACCTTTTGGGTTCGCTGCTTTCTTCTTCGTTTTCATCTGAGCTGGCTTCGGGGTCTTCATTATCTGGAATCGGGGTTACCACAATATTGTTAACGCCCACTAATTCCAATTGAGATAGTATCTCTTTTTCAGCACCATTACCAATGGCCAACATGGTAATTACGGCGGCAACTCCAAAAATAATTCCCAAAGCGGTTAAAAAAGTCCTAAATTTATTGGTCTTTATAGATCGAAACGCTTCTGTGAAATTAGACTTTAGTTTTTCTAAAAGTATTTTGTCTATCATTAGTTGTCTAATAATGTTATACTTTTATCGTCGGTATCTTCTGGTTTGTTTAGATAGACCGTTTCATTTTCTTTCAATCCTTTGGTAATAATGACTTCTTCATTATTGGATAGACCTAGTTCTACTTGTTTTTTCTGAATGGAATAACCCGATTTTACATAAGCAAAACTAATGGAGTCTTTTGTGAAAATAGCCTCAAGTGGTACCGTAAGTACATCGGCCTCTTCATGGGTCAAGATTCTATTGGAAGTTGTCATACCTGGCCTTATGTTGGTATTGATTTCATTTAGTTTTATCAATACCTGAAAAAGCTTAATGTCTGAACCTCTTTTGTTTTCGCCTACATTCGCAACATCCGTAACAATGCCTTCCAGCTCAATTTCAGGAAACGCATCAAAACCAACTTTAACGGGAAGTCCTTTTTTTATTTTTCTAATGTCAACTTCATTGCTGTAAGTTCTGGATTCCATTTTAGTCAAATCTGGCAAACTGGCAATAGCGGGTTCCCAAGGGGATATGGTAGATCCTACTTTCTTTTTGTTGCCGTTCCAATCTTTAATGTAGGTAACCATGCCTTCATCTTCAGAATAAATAGTGAACTCTTTTTGTAAATCTGTCAGTTCTTGTATTTGTTTATTGTTTTTTAAAACTTCATTGCCAACTTGAATCATTTCTGCATTGGCCTGTCTTTTTTTTATGGAATAGTCTTCTTGTTTTTCCTTTAAATCCCGCTCGTTTTTTTCAATATTAATTTCAAGTTGCCTAATGGTGGCAGGTGGTTCATAAATAGAGCGCGTTAATTCCAATTTGTTTTCTTCTATATTGAACAACAAATCTTTAATGGCATTTCGCTCTTGTTTTAATGAAAGCGTAGTGTCGAGTTGTTTTTGTGTAAATCTGGACTGTGCATTTTCTAAACTCAGCATGGCATCGTTGATCTTTCCATTGACCTCAGAAGCATCCAGTTTACCAATATAACCACCTTTTTCTACAACAGTACCTTCGGCTACTAAATCTTGGATTTTAAGTTGGTAAATATTGAACCTTCGGGCATTAATGGGGCCGTTGATTTCTTTGGAACTTGTAGATTGCGCTTCTCCAGAAATGATGACCTCGTTTAAAAAGGTGCCTTTTTTGACGGCTACGGTAATGGGTTTGTTTTCATCGGTGGTATTTCCAAAAAGAGCATAAGATATAATAAGGGCAATAACGGAAACACCAATGATGATGAGTTTTTTTTTAGACATGATTGATTTTTTTTTGGTTGATGAAAATCAAATTTAATTTAAAAATGTGAGTAAAGTACTTAAGAGTTAGTTAATAAACTCTTAAATAATAAGTAACCCCATCATCAAAAATAATGCCGTTAAGATCGTGGTTCAATAAATTACTCAATGGTGTAAATAAATTGGTCTGCTTGTGATAGTCTAAAATAGCCCAAAGGAAAGTTATTTGGATTGGTCTGATTGATGCAATTGCCTCTTACTGTTGAAGGTTGTGTTTCAAAAGGGTCGCCACTTTCCTCATCGGTTTGTTGTAGCAAAATGAACAAATATTCATAGTACCGTTCTGAAATACCATAGTTATTTATAGTTAAAATGTCGCCAGTTTCAGCATCTTCATCTGAATAAAAAGCAAAAATTCGGTTACCATCTGTAAATTCATCATCGTAAACATTGAGGCTAACCACGGGCAAGCGGTCGTTTTCAAATTCAAAAAAGTAGAAGTTTTTTTGGTCTGCGGGATCTGTATAGTAAGCTTTTATTTCAATTTCATTTCCAGAAAAGCCACCATCATTTTTTTGTTCCACAGAATCAATATTGCTTACTGGCACAAAGGTTTCTGTGGCGGTATAGGTTTCATCATTATAAATAACAGTTAATATATAGGTGTCATTCAAAACAGGTATAAAATTATTGTTAAAGTATATGCCCGAATCGGCATCTTCAATAAAAGAAAACGTATTGTTGTTTGTATCTGTGATGGTAACTGTGGCATTATTAGCAGGCGGAATTTCAGTACTGAAATAAGGTGCTGTAAGCGATAGCTTGATACTTTGTTGTTTTCCGTTGGTGCCCTTAAACCAATTGATGGATGCTTCAATTACCAGTCTCGGTTTACTGCTTGGAACTTTTACTTCAATAACATCTTGGCAAGATACCATGAGCAAATTTATGGCTATTAAGTACAAAACGTTTCTCATGTTTAAAATTTAAAATTATAAGAAATTGAAGGGATAATCCCAAATATGGATAAACGCGTGGCTTCATTCAAGCCCGTTTCGTTGTTTCCAGAAAAAGAAATGGAAGCGGCGTTTCTGCGGTTGTAGACATTGTAAAAGCCAAATACCCAATAGCCTTGCCAATCTTTATTTTTTTCCAATTTTGGTATATAGGTGGCAGACAGATCTAAACGGTGATAAGTGGGTAATCTGTTCGCGTTTCTATCTCCGTAATTGGGAATATTTACCCCGTTATACGAATACTGTGCATTTGGAAAGGTGGCCGGTTGACCCGTTTGGAATAGAAAATTACTGTTCAATTTCCATTTGTCATTCAACTGGTAGCTGCCGGTTAGTGAAATATCGTGCGTTTTGTCATAAGGTGTGTTGTACCAATTTCCATTGTTGATGCCTAATTCATTTGGTGTGCGCCCTTTGGTTTGCTGTTCAGATTTTGAAAGGGTATAGGCCAACCAGCCTTTAAACCGGCCTTCATTTTTCTTTAATAAAACTTCCATGCCGTAGGCTTTTGCCCTGCCGTTCAAAATCACTTGTTCTATGGCATTATTGGCAATCAAATCGGCCCCATCAATATAATCAATTCTGTTTTTTACGGTTTTAAAAAAACTTTCTATTTCCAATGAATAGTCACTATCATTAAAATTCTTGAAATACCCAATAGCAAATTGATCCAGCTTTTGGGGTTTGATGTATTTGCCACTTGGTGCCCAAACATCCAACGGGGTGGGAGAGCTGGTATTGGACAATAAATGCAAATATTGGTTCATTCTGTTATAACTAGCTTTAATGGACGTGTGGTCGTTAAGTTTGTAGGATAAAGAAAAACGTGGTTCCAGGTTGTGAAAAGATTTTATAACATCACTTTTTTTGAAAGATTCCGTGCCAATGGGTTCTGCTTTTTCATAAATTTTGAAATCGTCATTAAAGGTGACGGCTTGGTTATTTTCATACATGTTTAGTGCATCTTGGCCTAACCTGAAAAAAGAACTGAAACGCAAACCGTAAGATAGCGCCAATTTATTAGATAATTTTTGCTCAACATCCAGATAGATGGCATTTTCAAACGCATATTTGTCAATGAGTTTAAAAGGGTTTATGCCCGATGAAGCTCCCGTTGGTTTTATGTCCCCCGGATTGAATTTATAATATATACTGTTTATGCCGTATTCCAGTTTAAAGGTATTGCTCAAATAATGTTTAAAATCATATTTGATATTGAAATTCTTGATACCTGAAACCCAATCAAATTCTACGAAATTGAGTTTTAATCCATAGTAGTAATCTGAATAAATGAGTGATAGATTTGAAAATAATTTATCAGAAAACAAATGGTTCCATCTAAAATTCAACACAGAATTGCCATAGGTGTTTTCAAAAGTGTCGGCAATACTAAACACATCCCTGCCAAAATAGCCCGATAGGTATATGTTGTTTCTGTCGTTCAGTTTGTAACTTAATTTGGTGTTCAGATCATAAAAATAGGCGATGTTATTAATATCGAAAATCGGTAAGAATAAATGGGCATAACTTGATCTTCCTCCTAAAAGAAAGGAACCTTTGTCTTTTTTTATAGGGCCTTCGGCGAGTAATCTGCTTGAAACAATACCAATGCCACCATTGGCATGAAACTCTTTGCTATTACCTTCTTTTTGATAAATATCCAAAACCGAAGCGACTCTCCCACCATAACGTGCAGGAATACCGCCTTTGTAAAGTTTTAAGTCTTTGATGGCATCTGGATTGAACACCGAAAAGAATCCGAACAAATGCGATGAATTATAAATAGTGGCTTCATCCAAAAGAATTAAATTTTGATCAACCGCACCACCGCGAACATTAAAACCAGAAGATCCTTCGCCAGCATTTGTAACACCTGGTAACAGCGTAATGGCTTTGATGATGTCAGATTCCCCCAAGACCACAGGTATTTCTTTTATACTACTGGAAGTAAGACTGTTCACGCTCATTTGTGGCGTTCTGATATTGAGTTTCTCAATGTTTTCCGTAATGATGACTTCGTTTAAACTTTCTGGAGCATCTATTAAACTGAAATTTTTTGTGGTGTTTTGATCCAATACAATGATTTCAGAGAGTGTTGAAAATCCTAAATAACTAACAATAAGTTTATAGGTGCCTTTGGAAAGTGTGATAGAATAAAACCCATATTCGTTGGTTGTGGTGCCCGATTTGATTTCTGGGAAAATAATATTGACGCCAATAAGCGTCTCGTTGCTTTTTTCTTCAGAAATAGTTCCGCTGATGGTAAATTTTTCTTGTGCTATGACATTAGAAATATTGAGGCAATAAAAAAGAAGTAACCACGGAGAGAATTTCATGAATTTGCAATTTTTTTGCATAAAAATAATAAAAAAAGCCCCTGAAAAGGGGCTTTTGAAATATAATTTGTAGAAATACTATTTCAAAATAGCATTGAACGTTTTGCTAGGGCGCATCACTTGGTTGATAAGCGCTTCGTTCGGTTCATAATACCCACCAATACTAACGGGTTTTCCCTGTATCTCATTAAGTTCGTTTACAATTTTACTTTCGTTATCAGCCAATTGTTTTGCAATAGGCGTAAATTCTGCTTTCAGCGAAGCATCTTTGGTTTGGTTTGCCAATTCTTGTGCCCAATACAAAGCTAGGTAAAAGTGGCTACCTCTGTTATCCAATTCTCCAGCTTTTCTTGATGGGCCTTTTTGGTTTTCCAATAACTTATCTGTAGCATCATCAAGGGTTTCTCCTAAAATCTTGGCTTTTTCATTGTTGGTCACTTCGCCACAATGATCTAAAGAAACCGCTAAGGCTAAAAATTCTCCAAGGGAATCCCAACGTAAATGGTTTTCTTCCAATAATTGTTGCACGTGCTTTGGGGCAGACCCACCTGCACCTGTTTCAAACAAACCGCCACCATTCATTAACGGTACAATAGATAACATTTTAGCACTGGTGCCAACTTCCAAAATGGGGAATAAATCTGTTAAATAATCACGTAATACGTTTCCAGAAACAGAGATGGTATCTTTCCCTTCTATAAGTCTTTCGCAAGTGAAAAGCGTAGCGTCAATAGGCGATAAAATTCTTAAATCCAAACCAGATGTATCATGGTCTTTCAAATAGGTGTTTACTTTTTTGATTAACTCAGCATCATGCGCCCTGTTTTCATCCAACCAAAATACAGCAGGCGTATGTGAGGCTTTGGCACGAGTCACGGCTAATTTCACCCAATCTTGAATAGGTGCGTCTTTGGTTTGGCACATTCTCCAAATATCGCCCGTTTCCACCTGGTGTTCTAAAAGTATATTTCCTGAAGCATCCACAACGCTCACTTTTCCATTGGAAGGAATCTCAAAAGTTTTATCGTGCGAGCCGTATTCTTCAGCTTTCTGGGCCATAAGTCCCACATTGGGAACTGTGCCCATGGTTGTGGGGTCAAAAGCACCATGTTTTTTACAAAAATCAATGGTTGCAGCATAAATACCCGCGTAGCTGCTATCTGGAATAACCGCTTTGGTGTCTTGAAGTTTTCCTTGGGAATTCCACATTTTACCAGACGTTCTTATCATGGCTGGCATGGAAGCGTCAATAATCACATCACTTGGCACGTTTAAATTGGTAATGCTCTTTTCTGAATTTACCATGGCTAAAGCCGGACCGTTTTGGTAGGCAGCTTCAATATCAGCTTCAATGTCTTTACGCTTTGCTTCTGGTAGCTCTTGTATGTGTTCTAAAAGGTTTCCAAATCCTGAGGTTACATCTACACCAACAGATTCTAATGTTTGTGCGTGTTTTTCAAAAACAGATTTAAAAAATACTTTCACGGCATGTCCAAAAATAATAGGGTCGCTCACTTTCATCATCGTCGCTTTCATATGTAATGATAACAGCACGCCTTTTGCTTTTGCATCCGCAATCTGTTCTTCCAAAAAGCTTAATAAAGCCTTTTTGCTCATCACGGTAGCATCAATTATTTCGCCTTTAAGTATGGGAAAGCTATTTTTTAGAGTTGTGATGTTTCCATTACTATCTGTATGTTTAATACTAATATTGGTAGCTTCTTGTAATGTAAGTGATTCTTCGTTATGTGCAAAATCACCTTCGCTCATGGTAGCTACATGGGTTTTAGAGTCGCTGGACCAATCTCCCATGGAATGTGGGTGGTTTTTTGCGTAATTCTTAACCGCTTTGGGAGCGCGTCTGTCGCTATTCCCTTCACGGAGCACAGGGTTTACAGCACTACCTTTAATCTTGTCGTAACGAGATTTGATATCTTTTTCAGAATCCGTTTTTGGTTCGTCTGGATAATTAGGGATACCAAAACCTTGCGATTGCAATTCTTTAATAGCGGCTTTCAATTGGGGAATAGAGGCACTGATGTTTGGTAATTTTACAATGTTCGCCTCTGGTTTTTTAGCCAATTCGCCAAGTTTTTCCAAATCGTCCGGTACACGTTGGTTTTCATTTAAGAAATCTGGAAAAATAGCTAAAATCCTTGCTGCTAATGATATATCTTTTGTTTCAATGTCAATGCCCGAAGATTTAACAAATGCTTGAATAATAGGAAGTAAGGAGCGTGTTGCTAAAGCTGGTGCTTCATCTGTTTTGGTATAGATAATTTTTGACATTGTTCTTAGTTGTTTTTAAAATGATTAAACTGAAAAATAAGCTTTAAACCATAGCTTTTTTTTTCGCGTTGCGAATATACAAAATTTGATTCTTAAAAGGCTCCAAATATTAATGAAGTGGCATTAAGACTTAAAGATTTAAGGGAAAGTCAAAAAAGAATGTGGAAGCTGTGGATTTGCCAAAAAAAAATACGTAGAAGTTGAAAAAAACAAAAGCCGCCATATCACGACAGAATTTAATCTGTTCTGATATGGCTTTCTTTGAAATCTTTCCCGTGACCTTTAAACATTACTGTTTTTACCCATTTAAACATCTGCCTAAATGGCTCGGTCCAAGTTCAAGAATTTCAAGAGGATCATTTTTGTTGTAATTTTCAAAATGTATTGACCTATTACCAAAATGAACCTATTTTAACTGTTTTTCTTGACGCTATT
>CAXBNH010000018.1:0-18336 GCA_963976905.1 uncultured Algibacter sp. | reverse complement strand
AATTTGATACAGACGGTGTTCCTGACCCTGCAAAATGGATCTATGATTTAGGCGCAGGCGGTTGGGGAAACAATGAGCTGCAAACCTATACGAACGATGCAGAGAATGTTTCAATCTCTAATGGCACCCTAAAAATTACTGCAAAAGCGAATGGCAGCGGATATACTTCCGCACGATTAAAATCCCAAGACTTACAAGAGTTTACTTATGGCCGAGTAGAAGTAAGAGCTAAGTTGCCAGCACAAGCAGGAACTTGGCCAGCCATATGGATGCTAGGCGCCAATTTTGATGATGAAGGTTGGCCTGTTTCAGGTGAAATTGATATTTTGGAACAAACAGGAGGTGACAAAACCAAATCTTCAGGTGCTTTGCATTTACCAGGAAACTCTGGTGGAAATGCAGTAACAAATGAAATTGCCAATCCAACTTCAACTACAGAATTTCATAACTACACGGTAGAATGGACAGCAAGCGTTATTAAACTACTTGTAGATGATGAGGTGTTTTTAACTTTCGTAAACACACCAGAATCACCATTCAACAAAGACTTCTTTATGATCTTAAATGTAGCTATGGGCGGCACTTTAGGCGGCCCTGTAGATGCTGGCTTTGTTGAAGATACCATGGAAGTCGAATATGTAAGGGTTTATCAATAATACTATGAGAAACTATTTTTATACAACCATTTTTAGTTTTGTGTTATTATTGATTTCATGCGGCAAAACAGATAAAAAAGATTCAATTTTGAATACTGAAAACAGTTCAAGTATTTTTGACAAAAAAGTGGATAGCCTACTTGCTCTAATGACCATTGAGGAAAAAGTAGGGCAAATGAACCAGTATAATGGATTTTGGAATGTCACAGGCCCTACACCTTCAGAAGGAGATGCCGCAAAAAAGTATGAACATTTACGTAAAGGCTATGTAGGTTCTATGCTTAATGTTAGAGGTGTTGAAGAGGTAAGAGCTGTACAGAAAATTGCGGTTGAAGAAACCAGGCTGAGCATTCCCTTGATTATTGGTTTTGATGTGATTCATGGTTATAAAACCTTAAGTCCAATCCCATTGGCAGAAGCTGCAAGTTGGGATTTGGAAGCCATTAAATTGTCTGCTGAGATGGCAGCTAAAGAAGCTGCCGCCGCAGGAATCAACTGGACCTTTGCGCCAATGGTAGATATCTCTAGAGACGCTCGATGGGGACGTGTTATGGAAGGTGCAGGCGAAGATCCTTATTTGGGTTCTAAAATAGCCGTAGCACGTGTTCAAGGGTTTCAAGGCAATGATTTGGGATTGCCAAATACCATCGCAGCCTGTGCTAAGCACTTTGCTGGTTATGGTTTTGCCGAATCAGGAAGGGATTATAATACCGTTGATGTAGGAACTTCTACATTAAATAACATCATTTTTCCACCCTTTAAAGCTGCTGCAGAGGCTGGTGTTAAGACATTTATGAATGCTTTTAATGAGCTTAACGGTGTGCCATCAACAGGCAATGTTTATTTACAGCGTGATATTTTAAAGAATAAATGGAAGTATGAAGGTTTTGTGGTATCAGATTGGGGTTCATTAAACGAAATGATTGCCCATGGATTTGCAGCCAATAAAAACGAGGTTGCAGAAATAGCCGTAAAAGCAGGATCTGACATGGACATGGAATCTTATGCTTATGTTGAAGAATTGGCTAACTTGGTTAAAACGGGCAAAGTAGATGAAGCACTTATTGATGATGCTGTAAAGCGCATCTTAAAAGTGAAATTTGAGTTGGGCCTTTTTGAAGATCCTTATAAATACTGCGACGAAAACCGTGAAAAAGAGGTTACAGGAAGCCGAGAGATCAACGAAGCTGTTTTAGAGGTTGCCAAAAAATCCATCGTACTCCTTAAAAACGAAAACAATTTGTTGCCCTTAAAAAAGGAAGGACAGAAAATTGCTTTAATCGGTGCGTTGGCAAATGATAAAACCAGTCCTTTAGGAAGTTGGCGCATTGCTGCGGAGGATAGTACGGCAGTTTCTGTATTAGAAGGGCTTCAAACTTATAAAGGCAACAGTATTACGTATGCAAAAGGAGCGAATGTAGCTATTGGGAAAAGCGAATTCGCTATCGAATTAAACATCAATACCACCGATAAAAGTGGCTTTAATGAAGCTATTGAAACCGCTATAAAAGCAGATGTGGTGGTTATGGTTTTAGGAGAACACGGTTTCCAGAGTGGCGAAGGTAGAAGCAGGGCAGAATTAGGCTTACCAGGTGTTCAGCAAGCATTATTGGAAGCCGTTTATAAAGTCAATAAAAACATTGTTTTGGTATTGAACAACGGACGACCTTTAACCATCAACTGGGAAGATGCTAACATTCCAGCAATACTGGAAGCATGGCAATTAGGTACACAAAGTGGGCATGCCATTGCACAGGTTTTGTACGGCGATTACAACCCAAGTGGCAAATTGCCCATGACCTTTCCTAAAAATGTTGGGCAAATCCCTTTGTACTACAACCATAAAAGCACCGGAAGGCCTGTACTACCAGCACCTGACCAAGTATTTTGGTCGCATTATACAGATGAAAGCAATGATCCCCTTTATCCTTTTGGACACGGATTAAGTTACACGTCTTTTGCCTACAGCAAGTTGCAGGTAAATGTAGTATCTAAAAATGAAGTGAAGGTTTCGGTTGATTTAAAAAATACTGGAAAAGTAACCGGAAAAGAAGTCGTACAATTGTATATTAGGGACATGTTTGCAAGTATCACTCGACCTGTTAAAGAACTAAAAGGTTTTGAGCTGATTGAATTAGAAGCTGGAGAATCTAAAACTATAGATTTTGTTTTAACTGAAAAGGAACTTGGTTTTTATGATAATGATGGCAAGTTTATTGTCGAGCCAGGAACATTTAATGTATATGTTGGCGGAAGCTCAAAAACAAATCTGGAATCTGGTTTTGAATTATAATAAATTTATAAGTATGGATTAATTATTTCATATTAAGTTTTTTGTGTTAAAAAGTGTAATGGAAACGTTGCACTTTTTTTGTGTTCTAGCTAACGAAATGAATTCAACCCAAACAGCAAACCAATAGTTCTAAAATATTTCTTTACTTTGTGTAAAGACTTTCTTGATTATGTTCGATGATGTTTTAGCAGCCATTCCCTTTGGGGTTATTTTAGCCTTTACTATTGGGCCGGTTTTTTTCGTATTGCTTGAAACCAGTGCCACTAAAGGTTTTAGAAGTGCCTTGATTTTTGATTGTGGTGTTATGCTTGCCGACATTCTGTTTATTTTGGTTGCATTTTTTAGTACAAACAAACTGCTTGATAAAATAAAGGACGAACCTAGTTTTTTGATTTTTGGAGGGGTTTTATTGATTGCCTATGGTGTTATTTCATTCATAAAAACCTCGAAATCCTTTCGTTCTATTGTGAAAGAATACCATAAAGTAGAATTCAAAAAAAAATATGGGCAACTGTTCATAAAAGGGTTTTTGCTTAACTTTATCAATATTGGTGTCCTTTTAGGATGGGTCGCATTTATTGTATTGGGTACTTCTTTAACCAGTTCAGAAGATGGTATTATTGTGTTTTTGAGTACAATCCTAATTGTTTATTTTTTGGTAGATCTGGTCAAGATACTGATTGCTAAAAAATTAAAGAGCAAGTTGACGCCACGCCGTATATTCAAAACAAAAAAAATCATCGCTTTGGTTATTTTAGGTTTTGGAGTCTTGCTTTTGGTCCAAGGTTTTTTTCCGAGTGAGAAAGAAATTATACAAGAAAAATGGGAGCAGATACAGCACAAAAAAGAAAAACCTTCTGGTTTAAACTGAAAGCTTTTGTGGCCTTGTTTCAATTTAGAAATGTTACTAATTCTATAACGGATTCCTTTCTAAAAAATAGGAATAAAAAAAGATATTAATTAGAGTATCTCTCTTTTCTGAGTGAGGGGATTCTACTTTTTTCAGAAGCTTTTACGTCCCTTTTAATTAATTTTTCTTAAAAATTTAGAATAAAAAAACCCTCAAGTTAACTTGAAGGTTTTAAGAGGCATCGAGCGGATTCGAACCGCTGTAGAAGGTTTTGCAGACCTCTGCCTAGCCACTCGGCCACGATGCCATTTGAAATCTGCTGCAAATGTAAAAAATTTTTAGTGTTTCTCTCACATAAAATCATTTTTTACGCTTATATGTCATTTTTATGGTCACTTTGGCCACATCGCCACCAATTGGGGGGTTTAGTTTACTAATAAAAACAGTTGCTTTTTTTACCATAGTATCTTCATTGAAAATTCTATTTAAAATGCGTTTCGCAACGGTTTCAAGTAATTGTGAAGGTATGGCCATTTCCTCTTTTATGATTCGGTTTAAAAACACATAATCCACGGTATCAATGAGTTTGTCAGATATGGCCGAGGTCTGTAAATTGGCTTTCACTTGTAAGTCCACACGGTAATTGCTTCCTATTTTTGTTTCTTCTTTCAAACATCCGTGATGCGCAAAAACCCTAATATTTTCAACTTTTATAATTCCCATGTATTGCCTTTTTAAGTCGGTAAAATTACCTAATTTTGTGCAATGTTTTCTGTTATTTTCAAAGTGAAACAGATGGAATGCATTCTCTAGTTACAAATTTTTATGTCTGAAGATCACAAACCACTCAATTTTATAGAGCAAATCATAGAAGAAGATTTGGCAAACGGCTTGCCTAAAAACAAACTGCGTTTTAGGTTTCCGCCAGAACCAAATGGCTATTTGCACATTGGTCATACCAAAGCCATAGGTATCAGTTTTGGCTTGGGACAAAAATATAATGCCCCTGTAAATCTTCGTTTTGATGACACCAACCCTGCTAAAGAAGAACAGGAATATGTGGATTCCATAAAAAAAGATGTGGCTTGGTTGGGCTACTCTTGGGACAAGGAATTGTATTCTTCAGATTATTTTCAGCAACTTTATGATTGGGCCGTTCTTTTTATAAAAGAAGGCAAGGCTTATGTAGATTCGCAATCCAGCGAAGCCATGGCAGAACAAAAAGGCACGCCTACACAACCAGGTATTGATGGACCACATAGAAATAGGAGCGTAGCCGAAAATTTGGACTTGTTTGAGCGCATGAAATCAGGAGAATTCAATGAAGGCGCACATATTTTAAGGGCTAAAATTGATATGCAACACCCCAATATGCTGATGCGCGATCCGATCATGTACCGTATTTTAAAAAAACACCACCACAGAACGGCCAACGATTGGTGTATTTACCCCATGTACGATTGGACGCATGGTGAAAGTGATTATATCGAACAGATTTCACACTCCTTATGTTCACTCGAATTTAAGCCCCACAGAGAACTTTACGATTGGTTTTTAGACCAAGTATTAGATGCAGATAAATTACGCCCTAAACAACGTGAATTTGCACGTTTAAACCTAAGTTATACCATCATGAGCAAACGTAAACTGTTGCAATTGGTGGAAGAGAAAGCTGTAAAAGGCTGGGACGATCCAAGAATGCCAACCGTTTCTGGTTTGCGCCGTCGTGGTTATACACCAGCTTCTTTAAGAAAATTTGTTGAAACCGTTGGTGTTGCCAAGCGCGAAAACGTGATTGATGTATCGCTTTTAGAGTTTTGCATTCGGGAAGATTTGAATAAAACTGCGCCACGTGTTATGGCGGTTTTGAACCCTGTCAAGTTGATAATAACCAATTATCCCGAAGGCAAAGAAGAATGGTTGGAAGCTGAAAATAATCAAGAAGATGAGAGTGCTGGTTTTAGAAAAGTACCTTTTTCCAGAGAATTGTATATTGAAGAAGAGGATTTTAAAGAGCAAGCCAGTAGCAAGTTTTTCAGATTGAAATTAGGTGGCGAAGTACGGCTTAAAAACGCATACATTATTAAAGCAGAACGTGTTGTAAAAGATGCTAACGGACAGATTACAGAAATCCATTGTACCTATTCTGAAGATACTTCCAAAAAAGTAAAAGGCACCTTGCATTGGGTGTCAATAAAACACGCTGTAAAAGCTGAAGTTCGGGAATACGATAGATTATTTATGGATGAAGCACCCGATAATCATCCCGAAAAAGAGTTTATGGAATTCATCAACCCTAATTCCTTAAAAATTATCAAAGCTTTTGTAGAACCAAGTTTAAAGGAATCGAAAGTGGGCGATAGGTTCCAGTTCCAACGTTTAGGCTATTTTAATGTAGATGATGATGCGTCTTCTGAAAAATTAGTATTCAATAAAACCGTTGGTTTGAGGGATTCTTGGGCTAAAGTAAAACCACAGAAAAGCGTTGTTCAAAATAATAATCAAAACCAATCAAAATCCAATCAACAGCCTAAACGAAAAGCCATTGATGTGATTCAGCAATTAGGAAAAAAATACACCAATTTGCCAGAGACTAAGCAACAAAAAACAAAAGCGGAGATTCAAGAATTGGCAAAAAATGTGAGTTATGAAGAGCTACAACCTCTTTTCAATACTGCTGTAAAAAAAGCGGGAACCCGTATTGCGGTTATGATTACGTTGCAAGAATTGCTTAAAAACGGGTTGGATGCAAATGATGATATCAAGGATTTTATAGCCAAAGCTTTGGAAGATAAAAATGAACTGTTGGTGGCAGAGGCATCGAATATTTAGATAGTTCGTTTTTGTAAACGACTAAAAATAAACAATCTATGCTTTTTTTTTACTATATTTATCTTCTAACCAAACACTATTAAATTATGGATTATTTTAACCCAGTCGCCATGCTAGTGGCGGCTATTTCAGCAATGGTTGTCGGATTTCTTTGGTACAACCCAAAAATCTTTGGTACTGCTTGGATGCAAGCCGCAGGTATGACAGACGACCAAGTGAAAGGCGGTAATATGGTCAAGATTTTTGGTCTGTCGCTTGTATTTGCCTTCTTGTTGGCAACAGCACTCCCGGGTATTGTCACACATCAAATGGGCGTTTTCAGTTTGGCTCAAGGTAAGTTAGGTATGTTGCCATCTTATGAAGCTTTTTTGGTGGATTACGGCAATGCGTTCAGAACCTTTAAACACGGTGCTTTTCATGGTGTTTTAACGGGTGTTTTTATTGCGCTCCCCATTATTGGCACCAATGCTTTGTTTGAGCGTAAAAGTGCTAAATATATCTTTATAAACGCCGGTTACTGGATTGTGACTTTAGGCGTTATGGGCGCGATTCTTTGTGGGTGGCATTAATCTTTTTGTAAACTTTTAACTTAAATAAAGACTGAGGTATGTAACTTCGGTCTTTTTTCATTTCTATTGAAAACCTATAACATTTTTAATGCGTCCAAAGCCCTTCCAAAATCTTGGGACAGTCTGGCCACGCATGATATTTTTCTACAAACATCATATTTAAAGGCCTTTGAAGACGCATCGCCCAAAAACATTCAATGGTTTTATGTGGGAGTTTTTTTAAATGAAGAGTTGGTGGGTATTGCTGTGATGCAACGTGTGCAGTTGTATTTAAAAGATATGTTTAGAAATAGCACGGTGTCTTGTATCAAAGAATTTTTTCAAGACTTGGTTTCAAAAGTACTAAAAGGAAATGTGCTAGTCGTTGGAAATTTAACCCATACAGGGCAACATAGTCTGTTTTTTAATAATGAAAAGATAGGTCAACTTGATTTTTTAAAGTTGATTTACGAAGCTGTAAACACTTTAAAAAAAGAAATAAAACTTAAGCAGAACAAAACCATTCGGGCCGTGATGTTTAAAGATTATTTTATAGATGACAGTATTCATTTAGAACATCATTTTTTCGCTTTACAAAAATTACATCGTGTTACGGTGCAGCCTAATATGATAATGCCCATGCATTCTGAATGGCATAAAAAACAGGATTATATAGCCAGTTTCAATAAAAAATATCGAGATCGATACAAACGTGCCAGAAAGAAACTAAACGGCATTGTTTATAAAGAATTGGATTTGAAAACTATTAAAAATACTTTTGAAAAACTTCATCTGCTTTATTTGAATGTATCAAATAACGCCAAATTCAACACCTTTTTATTGCCCGAAAATCATTTTTATAGCCTAAAGCTTCAATTGCAAGATGATTTTAGGGTTTTTGGTTATTATTTGAATAACACATTGATTGGTTTTTACACATTGATTTTAAATGGCAAAAATCTGGAAACCTATTTTTTAGGGTATGATACCGCGCATCAATACCCAAACCAATTGTATTTGAATATGCTTTATGATATGGCTGAATTTGCTATAGAAAACAAGTTCCAATACGTGGTTTATGCCAGAACCGCCATGGAAATTAAAAGTTCAGTCGGCGCAAAGCCCAAACCCATGGTGGTTTATATGAAACACACCAATGGGTTGATAAATGCTATTTTGAAGCAGGTGTTCCGTTTGATGAACCCCTCAGAAACATGGGCGGAACGGCATCCCTTTAAATGATTTTAAAACATATCCAAACATTTTTCGCGTTTAATTCAGTATATTTAAATAGAAAATCAGAACCATGGAAGCGGATAAAAAAGACATATTCAGCGAAATATCGTCACTTACCAGAAAAATAGAAGAGGAATACCCAGAACTTCAAAAATATCTTGATGAAACTAGAGAAACTTTAAAACAAGGAAACTTTGACAATAATAAAATAGAAAAAAAGGATCTTGAAGATTATAGAAATAGCTTAAAAGAACTTATCCAACGTTACCAGCAGGAGGAAAACATAAAAAACAAAAAGCCTTAGAAAACTCTAAGGCTTAGGTTCATATAATTTTAAGATTACTCTTTTTTCTTTCTGTTGGCTTTCATCGCCTCCCCAATTTGATTGCTTGCCGTAAAACTGGCCACCATATCATTCAGCATATTACTTCCTGCTTGTGGCGAATTTGGTAATAAAATAAGGTTGCTGTTGGTTTCGCTGCCAATGGCTTGTAGCGTATCGTAATGTTGGGTCACTACAATCAGTGCAGAGGCTTCTTGGGAGTTGATGCCCACACGGTTCAACACATCCACAGACTCTTCCAAACCACGTGCAATTTCACGGCGTTGGTCTGCTATACCTTGCCCTTGCAAACGTTTGCTTTCAGCTTCGGCTTTGGCTTTTTCAACAATTAAAATGCGAGCTGCATCCCCTTCATATTGGGCAGCTGTTTTTTCTCTATCAGAAGCATTAATCCTGTTCATGGCCGCTTTTACCTGTGCATCGGGGTCAATATCGGTTACCAAGGTTTTAATGATGTCAAAACCGTAATCCAGCATGGCATCGTTTAATTCAGATTTTACAGCCAAGGCGATGTCATCTTTTTTAACAAACACATCATCCAACTTCATTTTTGGCACTTCGGCACGTACCACATCAAATACGTAACTTGTAATTTGCTCGTGCGGATAATCTAGTTTATAAAAGGCGTCATACACCTTTTGGTTTAATACCCTGTATTGTACAGATACTTTTAGTTTAACGAACACATCATCCAAAGTTTTGGTTTCAATGAGTACATCCAATTGTTGGATTTTTAAGCTCAATCTGCCAGCAACTTTATCAACTATAGGGATTTTAAGCTGTAAACCTGAATGGCGAATGCTCTGGAATTTACCAAAACGCTCAATAATAGCAGCGGTTTGTTGTTTAACAACGAAGAAAGACGAGATTAAAATAATTAATCCGATTAAAATAAAAGGCAAAAGATAGAAGTTCATAATATATTGATTAAAATGATTAGAAAATTGTGAATGACTAAATTAAGTTATATTTGTTCATACAAGCCTAAAGATACCATGAAAAAAGCACAACCTTGCTTATTAGTAGCTATAATGCTATGTTTTGTTACAAATAGTTTTGCACAGAAAGGAAATTATCGCATTCAAAACGGTTTTGGCATTTTTGGTGCTGTTACCAAATTAAATATTGTCACTGATAATTTTACCACCAAAAAAGGCGATGGTTTTTTGGGCGGATTAACGGCAACCGTTGATATTCCTAACCGTTGGTACAACATCAGTTTTGGCATGCAGCTCTCTGAAAGTACCATTGGTATTTTAGGCCGGCCAGATTTGGTGAGCATTGCAGATGAATTTGTGGATTATAAAATGTTCGCGGCACAAGTTGCCATGCTGGCGCATATAAAAGTGGTTCCAAACCATTTTATTATTGATGTGGGCCCGATGTTGCAGTACAATAGCAAATTGGAGTTTAAGGACAAAAACCAAGAAGGCTATTATATTAACAATTACACAAATTTAACAGCGGAAGCCATTACCAACATTTCCCAATTTCATTTGAATGGTGCCGTGGGAGCTTCTATTGGTTTTAGAAATTTTAAGCTGAAAGCCCAATATATTTACGGCTTTACCAATATCTTGAAGAAACTTGAAACTAGTGATTTAGATACTTTGGGGGGCGATGCCCGTTTTAAAGGGAATCAAACCATGTTGGTTTTGGGGGCTTTGGTCTCGTTTTAGGATGGTTTGTAGGTTTTTGGGAGAGGTTCGTTTAACGTGATTGTATAAGATTAGTGGCGTGTTTAAGCACCTAATTTAGCAAATAAACACCAGATAGAAAATCCGCGAGGATTTTCGCAAGTAGGCGAGAACTAGCCATTAATTTTATACGGTGTTGTAGGTAGTTATTTTTTATCAAAAGGTTTCAATGTTAGGAATATTCCATCTTCTGAACAATAATTTAAAACGCCATTTTCATTAACTTCAAAAAATTCTCCGTGTTTATTCGGTTCATAATCATCATATCTTGTTTTACCTTTTAATTCAGTTGATTTTAGTTTCTTTGAGGATTTACTTCCATCAAAAAAATTAGTTTCTAAAATTAATTCGCCATCCAAATTTAGAAGCACCATACTTGAACTAGTAAATGGTGTTTCATCAATCCACATTCCAATTGTCTCTCTTTTGTCATTTTTCAGTCCATTGATCAGGAACTTCTCCTGCTCGATAGTGAGACCATTAATAGAAGTTTTTAATTCTTTCTCTTCAAAATTAGCTGTAGCCCAATAGCCGCTAACATCAGTAAAACCTTTAAGTCTAAAAGAAATAAAAAGTCTTTTTGGAATTCTAAACATATCATTTCTTAAAAGATGAGCAATCCAGTTCAATTGTTTTTCATTAATTTTAGATTCCAGTTCAATTTCGACCATTGCTTTTATTTCTCTAATATAAACTTTGCTAATGAATCTATATTTAATCGGATTCTGTCCAGTTTTTTCTGATGGTATTTCTTTAAAATAGGTATGTCTCTCTTTTGTTAAATCATTAACCTTGATTGCATCAAACTCATATGAATTATGTTTTTGAATTATTTGAAAGAACTGAATGTTTCTGCCTTTTAATCTGTCCATCATTAAATCTTTTTCAGATTCGTCCATATTTAGACCAAAATAGATTGACTTAAGACAATTAGGGTCGTATGGATGTTCTCCATAAAATCCAGTAACAATTCTATGTTCTTGTTCGTAATTCCATCTTTTAGATTTGTAGCCAGCTAATTTTTGTACGACTTGATGTCCTTTGGTATTATTTATATCACGAATTCCATATTCAGGTGGTTTTTTATTATAAATAACAGGAAAGGAAAAGGTCTCAAATGCCTTATAACTATTAGCTAATAAATCTAAATCATATTCTATACAAAAACCTTTATGACTGTCTGCATAATGTGCCCAAAGTAACTCGTCTTTATAAGTCTTCGATAAAGAATATATTCCAATTCCTTTTTTCTTTACTTCAAATAAATTGTGAGCAGCTTTTTCAACTTCTAAAAACTGTTCAGATTTTTCTTTTCCAAATATTTTTGCAAAAGTTCTAGATTGAGATTTAAAAGGATCTGTATTGATTAATGTTTCGCAAGGGTCGTTTAAGTCATCAAATTTAGGTGACCAATAGTAGTTTTTTTCAAGAGAGTTTAAGTCTCGTTCAAAATTACCTCCTCTATACTTATAGACTCTCATTTTCTTTAATTACCTACAACTACTAATTACCTACAACTACAAGGATATGAAATCGTTTTAATGTTTTATATCCAAAGTTAAACGAAGATAGTTGAAATTTTTTACAAAATCAAGCGGTTCAAAAAGCAACATTAAAAAAAGACTACCTAAAAAAATGTATTTTTAAGCAGCCTGTTCTTTTTAAAATTTGTTACAAAGAGTCAATCAAATGCTCAATCCTCGTAACCGTTTCCGCTTTGCCAATCATATACATAATATCAAACACGTCGGGACCCTGTAGTGCGCCAACCAATGCTAAACGCAGTGGCATCATCACTTTTCCAAAACCTATTTCGTTTTTAGTAATCCAGTCTTTAATGTCTTTTTCAAGCGCTCTGACGGTAAATTCATCAACATGAATGAGTATCTGTTTCAACTCGGTCATTAAACCTGCTGTATCATCTTTAAATGCTTTTTTAGAAGCTTTTTCATCGTAAGCTGTTGGTGCTGTAAAGAAGAAATGGCTGAGCTCCCAAAAATCGGATACAAAGGTGGCACGTTCTTTAATGAGGCCGATGACTATTGACACATAGTTAACGTCTATGTCATTGAGAGGAGTTTGTGACGTGGCAATCTTATTGCTAAGAGCAGATTGCTTCGTTCCACTCGCAATGACGTTTAGCTTTTCATCAACAATGGGCTTAAATATTTCCGCTAAGACATCATCATGTTGCTCCTGCATATAATGGTGGTTAAACCACTTGATTTTATCGGGGTCAAAACGGGCACCCGATTTATTGACGCGTTCCAGTTCAAAAGCATGAACCAATTCCTCAATATTAAATATTTCTTGTTCCGTACCTGGGTTCCAACCTAAAAATGCCAAAAAGTTAACCATGGCTTCTGGGAAATACCCATCTTCTTTGTAACCTCTTGAAATCTCATTGGTTGTTGGGTCGGTCCATTGCAACGGAAATACCGGAAAGCCTAATTTATCACCATCACGTTTGCTTAATTTTCCTTTTCCTGTGGGTTTTAAAATCAATGGTAAATGGGCAAATTCTGGAGCTTCCCAACCAAATGCTTGGTATAATTGATAGTGCAATGCCAAAGAGGGCAACCACTCTTCGCCACGAATCACATGCGTGATTTCCATCAAGTGGTCGTCCACAATATTTGCTAAATGGTAGGTGGGCATGCCATCACTTTTAAACAAGACTTTATCGTCTAGAATATTGGTGTCAATTTTTATGTCGCCACGAATGCTATCCGTTAAATGCAAAGTCTCATCTTGCGGCGATTTAAACCGGATCACATAATCTTCGCCAGTATCCAGTTTCGCTTGGGTTTCTTCCGCACTAAGGGCTAATGAGTTGCTTAATTTCAATCGGTTATGCCAATTGTAAATAAAGGTTTTGCCATTTTCTTCGTGGTCTTTCCTTTGGAAATCCAAAGCTTCAGCCGTATCAAAAGCGTAATAGGCGTTGCCTGAAGCAATCAACTGTTCTGCATATTTTTTATATAAATGTTTGCGTTCGCTTTGGCGGTAGGGACCAAATTTTTCGTTCTTATTTGGGCCTTCATCAAAAGGAAAACCACACCAATTTAAAGCATCAATAATATATTGCTCAGCGCCTTTCACGTAACGATTTTGGTCAGTATCTTCAATTCTTAAAATAAACGTGCCGTTGTGTTTTTTAGCGAATAGATAATTGAATAATGCGGTGCGAACGCCACCGATATGTAAAGGGCCCGTTGGACTTGGTGCAAAGCGCACACGAACGTTTTTGGTCATATTTTGTAAATTTGTGGCAAAGATACAATTAACGTGACATTATGAACCTTGTAAAAAAATAAATTGTAGTTTAGTAGGTTAATAGTTTAGTTACGAAGATGTTTTCCCCAAACCATGAATAATTTCCAAAATATACAAAACAAATTAGAGGCTTTCATTAGGCGTTTTTACACCAATGAACTGCTTAAAGGCACTATTCTGTTTTTTGCCATGGGTTTGTTGTATTTTCTTTTTACGCTTTTTATCGAGCATGTTTTATGGCTCAATACTACGGCCAGAAGTATTTTGTTTTGGTTGTTTATAGTGGTGGAATTGGGTTTGCTTATTAGGTTTATTTTTATTCCGTTGGCCAAGCTATTCAAACTTCAAAAAGGGATTGATTATAAAGCGGCTTCAAAAATCATAGGGAAACATTTTCCAGAAGTGAATGATAAGCTGTTGAATGTACTTCAGCTAAATGAAAACACATCCAAATCAGAATTGTTATTGGCGAGCATCGACCAAAAATCATTGGAACTACATCCCATTCCGTTCAAATTGGCTGTTAATTTTAAAAAGAATATTGGGTATTTAAAGTATGCTGCCATTCCAATCGTCATTCTGCTTTTGGTTTTTTTTACAGGAAATTTTAACTTGTTTAGCGCTAGTTACAAACGTGTGGTGCATTACAAAACCGCTTATGAACCACCTGCGCCATTCCAGTTTTTTGTAGTGAATGAGAATTTGAATGCTATTGAAAACAAGGATTTCAAACTGATTGTAAAAACAGCAGGCGAGGTTACTCCCGAAAATGTAGAAATCAATTATAATAACGAAACTTATTATCTGCAACAAAAGGGGGTGGGTAAGTTCGAGTATGTGTTTTCGCAACCCAAAGCACTTATAAATTTCCGATTGTCGGCCAATAATGTGACTTCCAGACCTTATACGCTTGAAGTGGTGGAAGTGCCATCCTTGTTAAGTTTTGAGATGGCTTTAGAATACCCGCATCACACCAAAAAGAAAAATGAGATTTTAAAAGGCACAGGTAATGCCGTGGTTCCTGAAGGTACGAACATTACTTGGGACCTTAAAGCGAAATCGACCAATCAAGTGCATCTGTATGCCAAGGATACCGTGGTTTTTTCTTCGGATGAAAACAATGCTTTTGAAACGTCCAAAAGGATTTTCAGTAATTTTGATTATAAGCTGAGTACCAGTAACAATCATTTAAAAGACTATGAAAATTTAGCGTTTTCCATTCAAGTGGTAAAAGATGAATTTCCAGAAATAAATATTAAATCGGCCATGGATAGTTTGGATTTACAAACGCTTTATTTCTACGGCCAAGTAAGTGATGATTATGGGTTCAGTAAACTCCAAATGGTGTATTATCCTTCTGACAATGAAAACGATAAACACGTTGAAAACATTTCTATTTCAAATACAAACATTGCTGAATTTGTTTCGATGTTCCCTAATAATTTAAAAATTTCAGAAGGTATTCCTTATACATTATATTTTCAAGTATTTGATAATGATAAAGTTAACGGTTTTAAAAGTTCTAAAAGTCCTTTGTTCACGTATAGAAAGCGCACCCAAGCCGAAGAAGAGAAAAAAGTTCTGCAAGAGCAAAGTAAAACCATTCAAGATTTGAACAAGTCCTTAAAAAAGTTTGATGAACAAGATAAGCAGTTAGAGGAATTAACTCAAACCCAAAAGGAAAAATCAACATTAAATTTTAATGATAAGAAGAAATTGGAATCTTTCATAAAACGTCAAAAGCAGCAGGACGACATGATGAAAAATTTCAACAAGCAGTTAAAGGAAAACTTAGAGCAATTTCAGAAGGAATCCAAACAAGAAGATGATTTTAAAGATGATTTAAAAGCGCGTCTGAATGAAAATGAAACCCAACTTAAAAAAGATGAAAAGTTACTAGAGAAACTTGAAAAACTTCAAGAGAAAATCAATAAAGAAGAACTGACACAAAAACTTGAAGAACTTGCTAAACAGAACAAAAACAAAAAACGAAGTTTACAGCAATTATTGGAATTGACTAAGCGTTTTTACGTGGAGAAGAAGTTGGAAAAGCTAAAAGAAGATTTGATGAAGTTGGCGATTGACCAAGAAAAATTGTCCAATGAGGCAGATGAAAACAATACAAAAGAAAAACAAGATGATTTAAACAAACAGTTTAATGGTTTTCAAAAAGATATTGATGCATTAAAAAAAGAGAGCGATGCCTTAAAGAAACCAATCGATATTCCAAGAGATAAATTGGATGAAAAAGAGGTTGGGAATGAGCAAAAAAAGGCTTCCGAAGCATTAGAAAAGAAAGCGCAGGAGCAAGCATCTGATCAAGAGAAAAATGAACCAAGTGATTCCCAAAAAGAAAATTTAAAAAACGCTCAAAACAGCCAAAAGAAAGCAGCCAAAAAAATGATGGAAATGAGCCAACAAATGCAAAAGGCCATGAATGCAAGTGGAGGTGAACAAATGCAGGAAGATACCGAGATGTTGCGTCAAATATTGGATAACCTCGTGTTGTTTTCATTCAACCAAGAAGCCTTGATGAACCAGTTTAAAGGTATTCAAGTGGACCATAATAAGTATGCCAATTACCTCCGTCAGCAAAATAACCTTAAAGAACATTTTGAGCATATAGATGATAGTCTGTTTGCGCTTTCTTTAAGACAGCCCAAATTGTCTGAAACGGTGAACAAAGAGATTACAGAAGTGTTTTATAATATTGATAAATCATTAGCCTTGCTTGCTGAAAACGAATTGTATCAAGGGGTTTCCAATCAGCAATTCACGGTTACGGCTGCCAATAATCTAGCTGATTTTTTAAGCAACGTGTTAGATAATATGCAGGAAAATTTAAATATGTCGTCTGGTCAAGGGAACGGAGATATGCAATTGCCAGACATTATTCTGAGCCAAGAACAACTCAATAAAATGATGGAAGAAGGCATGAAAAAAGGGGAACAAGGTAAGCCTAAAAGTGAAGGTGAAGGAAAAGAAGGCGAATCTGGAAATGGGGGCGATAAGAAAAGCAATGAAAAAGGAGAAGGAAAAGGTAGTGGGCAACAAAATGAAAATGGGGAAGGTTCGGGCAATGATTCCAATGGGCAGTTATATGAAATTTACCAAAGACAACAAGCGTTAAGGCAAGCCTTAGAAGATAAGTTGGCTAAAGAGGGTTTAGGCGGTTCGGGAGATAAATTGGTCAAACAAATGGAGGAGGTAGAATTGGATTTATTGAACAAAGGTTTTACCAATCAAACGCTTCAAAAAATGATGGAATTGGAGCATCAATTACTGAAATTGGATAATGCAACCTTTCAACAAGGACAAGAAAATAAGCGTGAATCTGAAACCAATTTAACAGAGTTTGAAAACAACACAAATAATAGTATTCCAAACGCCAAGCAATATTTTCAATCTACTGAAATATTAAATAGGCAAACACTACCTTTGCAGCAAATTTATAAAAAGAAAGTGCAATACTATTTTAAGAATACGAATGATTCATTTCAATTATGAAACAGATTTTTTATTGAAATCTGAAGCGCAAATTTCCAATTGGATTTTAAAGACCATAGAATCTGAAGGTTTTAAACTTGAAGAAATAAATTATGTGTTTTGTGATGACGATTATCTGCATAAATTGAATGTAGAGTTTTTAAACCACGATACGTTAACAGATATTATTAGCTTCGATTATTCAGTCGGAAAAATTATACAGGGCGATATTTTTATTTCTGTGGAACGTGTCGCAGATAACGCGAAGGATTTTAATGTTTCATTTGAAGAAGAAATGTACCGTGTTATCATTCATGGAATATTGCACTACTGTGGTTATAAAGATAAAACAGAAGTAGATGCAAAATTGATGCGCGCCAAAGAGAACCATTATTTAAACGCATTGGTTTAGTATTCAAGAAACAATGTATATTTGCAAACTTAAATTATCAATATGTTCCACGTGGAACATGTTTAAAATTTACACTTATTATGTTTAACGAGGTTTATGATGTTATAGTTGTTGGAGCTGGTCACGCTGGTAGTGAAGCCGCCGCCGCTGCAGCAAACATGGGGAGTAAAACATTGCTTATTACCATGAACTTGCAGAACATTGCGCAAATGTCTTGCAATCCTGCCATGGGAGGTATTGCTAAAGGGCAAATTGTCCGCGAGATTGATGCTTTGGGCGGTTATAGTGGTATTGTTTCTGATACCTCGGCTATTCAGTTTAAAATGCTTAACAAATCCAAAGGACCTGCTATGTGGAGCCCACGGGTTCAAAGTGATAGAATGCGTTTTGCCGAAGACTGGCGTTTGCTTTTAGAAGGAACACCAAATCTTGATTTTTACCAAGAAATGGTTTCTGGCTTGATAGTGGAAAATCACAAAGTAACTGGTGTAAAAACATCTTTGGGAATTGAGATAAAAGCCAAATCGGTCGTGCTGACCAACGGCACTTTTTTGAACGGATTGATTCATATAGGCGATAAGAATTTTGGTGGTGGTAGAGCAGGAGAAAGAGCGGCAACAGGAATAACAGAACAGCTTGTTGATTTAGGTTTTGAATCTGGTAGAATGAAAACGGGAACACCGCCAAGAGTGGATGGTCGTAGTTTG
>CAXBNH010000017.1:0-18458 GCA_963976905.1 uncultured Algibacter sp. | reverse complement strand
CAGCAATCACTTTGTCGTACACTTGTTGTACGGTTTCTGCTTTTTCATTTACAATCGATGAAAGTTCGGTGTTTTTAAAGAAAATAACCACCAATAAGTGACTTTTTGCCATGGCTTTTAAATAAGGTAATTGCCGGTGCAGACCATCTAAAGTTTCAAAATTGGTGTATAAAAGCAACAGACTTCTGTGGTTGATGTGCTGTTTGATGTTGGCGTAAAGCCTGCTGTAATCACTTTCATAAAAATCAGTATCTACATTGTACAGATTTTCCAAAATCAAACGCATTTGGGAGGTTCTGCGCTCTGCAACCACTCTGTTTTCAACTTTTTTAGAAAACGCAAACATGCCCGCTTTATCTTGTTTTTTTAAAACTACGTTGCTGATAACGAGTGTGGCATTTATGGCATAATCCAACAAGCTTAACCGCTCAAAAGGCATTTGCATCATTCGGCCTTTATCAATGATGGAATAAACCGGTTGCGATTTTTCATCTTGAAACTGGTTGACCATCAAATTGTTTTTCTTTGCAGTGGCTTTCCAGTTTATAGTGCGTAAATCATCGCCTAAAACATAGTCTTTTATTTGTTCAAATTCCATGGTATGCCCTAAACGGCGTACTTTTTTCAAACCGTATTGTAGTGCATTTTTATTGATGTTCAGCAATTCAAACTTTCGTAGCTGTTTAAAACTGGGATAGGTGGGCACCATCGTATTTTTATCAAAAGTGTATCGCTTGGAAACCAATCCTAAAATGGAGGATGCATAAATATTTAACGCTCCAAAATGATATTCACCACGTTCAAAAGGTTTCAAATCATAAGAAATGTTTTTTGATTTTCTAGATGAAATAGGACTTTTAATCTTAAAATCCCGTACTTGAAATTGCTCAGGGATTTCATCAATGATTTCAATGTTTATGTTAATTCCGTAATTATTGTTGATGAAAATATCAATTTGATTGGTATCGCCATTTGAGAATTTTTCGGGAGCAATACGTTCAGCTTTCAATTTATTTTTCCCGATAAAAACAATCAACACATCCACCAAAAAGAAAACCAACAAAACCAAAATGCATAATTGTGCGATGTTAAAAAGCACAGGCACAAAATAACTTAAGCCCAAAAGTAACACAATGCCTATGCCAGCATAGAAAAAACGAGGCTGTATGTAGAAGGGTTTAAGGAGTTTCAATATTTTTTTAAAGTTAAAAGTTAAAAGAGAACTTGCTTTTTTTATTTATAAAATATGTCATTCTTCAATTTCTAAAGGTTTACCTATATTTTCAATATCCTCGAAATTTCCTTGTCCTTTTGGGTTGTCGCCATATTCATTTGGCCCGTAATCACTATCTGCAAAAATCATCCAAAATACATAAAAAGGAATAATTTGATACCAGCCATTATTGCCCCTGTCATGGCAACGTTTTGCGCCTTGTGCAAGATAGAACCAAATCAAAGGGACCCAAATAAGTAATATTAGCAGAATGCTAAATATATCATCGCTCAATTGAGTTGTTATTAATTCTTGTAAAAGAGAAACCGCTAAGTATATTAAGTAAGTGATGCCATATTCAGTTCTTCTAATGCGTCCTTTAAATGAAAATGGGTTTTTAAACATAATTTTTATTTTTAATGTTAACAAGTTAACTGTTTACTGCGGCTGAAAACTAATTAACGTGGAATCTCCACCGTTTCAATAATCTGCTTTATTACATCTTTACTGGTCATGCCTTCCATTTCGCGTTCGGGGGTTACAATCACTCGGTGGTGTAACACGGGTATGGCAGCTCTTTTGATGTCTTCGGGCGTTACAAAATCACGGCCGTTTATGGCAGCAAAGGCTTTGCTGGCTTTTAATATGGCGATGGAGGCCCGTGGCGAAGCTCCCAAATATAAATATGGGTTGTTTCGTGTTGACAAAATCAATTGTGCAATATATTTTAGCAAATGTGCTTCTACCAATACTTTGGTAACCAGATTTTGATAGGTTTCAATTTGCTCGCCTGTTAAAAATGCTGTAATTGCTTCAGTTTTAACGCCGTCTTTTAAAGCGTGTTCCCTAGAAATAATATCAATTTCTTCATCTAAATTTGGGTAATCTACATCTATTTTAAATAAGAATCGGTCTAATTGTGCTTCGGGCAATCTATACGTGCCTTCTTGTTCTATGGGGTTTTGCGTGGCCAATACCATAAATGGGGATTCCAATTTGTATTTGGTGCCGTCTATGGTAATTTGCTGTTCTTCCATCACTTCAAAAAGGGCGGCTTGTGTTTTTGCGGGTGCTCTGTTTATTTCGTCAATAAGAATCATGTTTGAAAAAATAGGCCCTTTTTTAAATTCAAATTCAGAAGATTTCAAATTAAAAATAGATGTTCCTAAAATATCACTCGGCATTAAATCTGGCGTGAATTGAATCCTGCTAAAACCAACACTTAAAGATTTTGCCAAAAGTTTGGCGGTAATGGTTTTGGCAACGCCGGGAACACCTTCAATAAGTGCATGTCCTTTCGCTAAAAGCGCGGCAATAAGCATATCTACCATATCTTTTTGCCCCACAATTACTTTGCCTATTTCTTGTTTGATGCTCAGGACGTTTTGTTGTAATTCAGAAACATCCAAGCGGTTTTGGAAATGTAAATCGCTGGTGTTTTCTTCTAAAGCGCTCGTATCTATCGATGATAGAATATCTGATTTTGGCTGATAATCTTGATGATTTTCTGGGTTATTATTTTCTTCCATAATTATTTAGAATAAAAAGCTTCTATGTGTTTGTTAAGTGTGATGAGGTTGACTTCGGCAAAGTCGTTTTTGCCTTTCAACCATTTTATATAATGGACCAATTGGGCAATCTGTTCTTTTTTCTTACCTGATTTTGCTGTGAGTTTGGTAATAAACTCTTCATTTAAATCCGAAGTATCCAGTTTTAAATCCGTTCTAATATGTTCTAAAAAATATGTTATTTTTTTTTCAATCAGGTTTTTATGATCTTGGGTTTCAAAGTAAAGATTAGAAATGGTTTTAACAAAAAACACGGTGGTATTTTGTAGGGGTTTGATTATTTTGATGATGCGTTGTCGGCGTTTCGCATTAAAAACCATAAAAAGTACTGTAAGAATCAATGCCGTGTACCAAGCCCAACGAAAGGAAACTTGTTTTAAAAACCAACCTAAATCAGATTTTGGCTCTACATCGCCATCATAGGCCGTATATATTTTTGTGTAGGAATCAAAATAAATGTCATCCTTCGGTAAATAAGAAAGGATGCCATTTACATAGTCATAACGTTCGTCTTTTAATAAATTATAATTGGTGAATATTTTAGGCTGAAGATGTAGGTAAATATTGCCTTTGCCAAAAGGAATGCCCAAAAAGTTGACACGTTTTTTGTCGGTTTCTGTATGCCCTAAAACATTATGGTTTTCAAAATTGAATTTCGAAAAATAAAAATCACCCGCGTTTCTATCAATACTTGTGTTTTTGGATTTTAAACTTTCATAGGTGAAACTCAGTTTGGAAATGCTGTCTTTTTCATTTAAAACATAATCTACATCAAAATTCAAAGTATCTGCCAAGGTTTCTGGTATGTAGTAATCTGAAATAAAAACCGTGTTTCCTTGTTTAGCAAAATGGAGGAGTTCATTAACCGATTCAGAATCCAAATAGCTGGAGTTTCCAATGATGATGAAATTTCCCTTTGCCAGATGGTCGCCGTAACTATTTTCAGAATTGGCGTATAAATAACTGTAAGGTGTGTGATACACCGTGCGCATTTTTTGGTCTTTAAAAATGTGTCTCAATTCTTTATAAAAAATGCTGACACCATAAGGTTTGTTGCTTTTTTCGTCAAAGGATTCTTCCCAATCTACCGTTTTGGTCAATCGAATATTAAGTAGAAACCCTAATGCGATAACCACAGCTATAATAATGAAAACGGGGAATAGTTTTTTCATGGGCTAATGCTGTTTAAAAGCTTGGTAAAATCAGTTTTTGCCGTATGGTATTGTTCGGTATTGACATCAAATTCGCCGTACCACGTATAATTGTAAATGTATGAGATGTAGCTGAATTTTTTAAGAAAAGGCTGGGCACTTAATTCCTCCAGATAATCGGCATTGGTTTTGTCTTCTTCAATTTTTATAAGGTTTTTTAGGCTCAAGGTTTTTAAAACCAACAGGTAATAATAGCGGATGGCCAATCGGTAATCATTGGTGTTTTCAGCAGCATTTATAAGCGATTGAATGTCTGTGCTTTCAATGTTTTCGGCCGTAATGTCGCCATGTTCATGAAGCTTTTGATGTTGGCGTTTTGAAAACAAGCCGCTACCACCTTCATTCAATAATACATAAGCTAAATAGCTCACGGCAACAATAAGCGCAAGAACAAAAAACCAATCCAAAAACCCCAAATTCATGGATAGGGCGTCTTCATTGTTTTTTTCTTTGGATCTAGCTTTTTCGTTTTTATAGTCGGCTATTTTTCCATGTCCAGATGGTGTGTGCCCTATTATTTCTCGGCCTTCATAATTGTATTTTCTGCTGGAATAACGTTCTTTGAAATCATTGTCAAACTGGTTTTGATGTTTGGGATGTTGAGGGATGGAAAGTGGTAATGCCAAACTGTTCTGAAAACAGAATGAGAAAATTAAAGTGATTATAAGTAGGTGTTTTTTTAGCATTTAAAACGACGGATTTAAAATGCCATGTTGTACCTTTTTATAAACCTGAAAAGGATAAATAAGGTAGTAAAAGCTAATAAGGCTCAAGGTTGATAGAATGATGAAAACGGAAAGCCAATTAGGCATCACGTTGGAATATCGGGTAATAAAACCCTCTAAAAATCCAGCTGAAAACGTGAATGGAAAGGTGCTTATTAATATTTTAATGCCTGTTTTAGCACCTTGTTTAAAAGAGGTCATTCGGGAATGGGTGTCTGGAAACAAGATACTGGCTCCCAAAATAAGTCCGGCGGCGGCTTCAATTACAATGGCAAAAATTTCCATGGAACCGTGTATCCAAATACCGCGAACGCTTTCCCAAAACACATTTTTCTCGTAAAAAAAATATTGAAAAGAACCGAGCATGATGCAGTTTTTAAACAGAATGTAAACGGTGCCAATACCGCCAAATACGCCTAAAATAAAGGCGATGATGCCCACTTTTAAATTGTTGACCGTAATACCGATAAAACCGCCCCAATTACTGCCGCTTTTATAAACCGCCACAGGGTCGCCTTTTTCAATGTTTTCAAGCGTCATGTTTACATAGTGGTCGCCTAAAATGGAACGCACAAATTCCCCATCATTAGCTGCGGAAATCACACCAATAAACGTAAACAATGCAAAAATGGCAAAGGCAATGTAAATGTATTTTCGGTGTTGGTGTATAATTAACGGCACTTCGGTTTTCCAAAAACTGAGCAATCTATTGGTGTCTTCGCGTTTGGTTTTATAAATTTTCTGGAATCCTTTGGCAGCGAGTTGATTTAAGTATACAATCACTTTGCTTTTAGGGTAAAAAGTTTGGGCGTAGGCCAAATCATTAATCACTTGAATGTATTGGGAGGCTAATGCATCTGGATTGTTGAAATCGTTGTTGAAAATAGCGGTTTCAAAGCCCAGCCATTTCTCCTTGTTTTGCTTAATAAATGCAACTTCCCTCATATAAGTGATAAAGTTCGTTTGAACTTTTTGTATGTCCTAAAAATAGCTGAAATTTGTCCGAATTTGATTGGAAAACATAAAAGTTTAAACACATTCAAATTAAAAAATAAAATGTCAGAGTTACAAATTAACACCACCCAAAATGTCAAAATAAAATTTACCGCTGCAGGAGCAGGGGAACGGTTGGTGGCTTTTGTGATTGATAATGCCATAAAAATAGGCTATTTAATTATCATGAACATGGTTTTTGGTCTTTTTGAAGACATGGATCAATGGTCGCAAATAGGGCTGAATACGCTGCTTAGTTTTCCCGTGGTATTTTATACCTTGGCTTTGGAGTCTCTATTGGAAGGGCAGACTTTGGGCAAAAAAGTGATGAAAATTAGAGTCGTAAAAATAGATGGTTTTCAAGCCTCTTTTTCAGATTATGTAGTACGATGGTTTTTTAGGATTGTGGATGTTTATATTCTCGGGTTAGGCTTTTTTGTGATTTCTTCTAGTAAAAAATCACAGCGTTTGGGCGACATGGCAGCGGGCACAGCCGTTATATTATTGAAAGACCAAGTGAACATGAGCCATACTATTTTGGAAAATCTGAAACAAGATTATCAACCCACGTACCCAAGTGTCATCAAATTATCCGATAACGATGCTCGTATTATAAAGGACACGTTTATCAATGCAAGAAAAGCTCAGGATTTTAATACTTTGATAAAACTGCGAAGTAAAATTATGGAAGTAACGGCCATCAAGGAAAGGAAACAAAAAACCGATGCAGAATTTATTGATGTCATTTTAAAGGATTATAATTTTTATACTCAGAATATGTAAGCATAGAACCACTTTTTGCTTTTTGGAAAATATATGTGATAATCCCTCTAATTATGCTTGGGGCAAACGCCGTAGAAAAGGTGTTCAATTGAAAAAGTTTTATATGAATCAAGACATTATGTTTTATGCCATTGCCATTTTAGGAACTGCCGCATTTTCAATATCTGGGGTATTGGTTGCCATGAAAATGCGTATGGATTTGTTCGGGATTTTGATTATTGCTTTTGTAACATCCGTAGGTGGCGGAACGCTTCGAGATTTATTGATAGGGGTGCGCCCTGTATTTTGGATGACCGATATTTTATATACCTATGTTATTTTGGTATCTTCACTCATTGCCATTATTTTTAGGAGCAAGCTCAATTATTTAAGAACCTCATTATTTTTGTTTGATACCATTGGTATTGGTCTTTACACTGTTATTGGTATTGAAAAAGGATTAAGTGCCGGGTTGCATCCCATTATCTGCATCGCTTTAGGGACTATGACCGCTTGTTTTGGAGGTGTTATCAGGGATATATTATGTAATGAAATCCCAGTTATTTTTAGAAAGGAAGTCTATGCCACGGCTTGCATTGTTGGCGGTATTGTCTATTTTGTGTTGCGGGAATTCCCCATAGTTGATAACTGGATTTTTGTGATTTCAGGCTTGGTGGTTATTTTGATTAGGTTGTTGGCCGTGATATTCAAAATTGCGTTGCCTAATATTTATTCTGAAAAGAATGGGTAATTTCAGTATTCAGTCGTAGTTGCAGTTTTCAGATTTGCTATCCAGATAGTTATTGGAATCAATTATTATATTAGCAATAGAAGTTACAAATCTGTAAACCAATGTTAACGCTATTATATCAATTAATTCTTTGCTGAAGTTATTAATCTCAGAGTGAAAAGTGAACAAATTATTTTATATTTCAAATTTTTTAATTGCCTTTAATTTATTGCGATTATTTACTATATCATCCTTTGTTTTACGATATACAAAAAGATTTTACTTCTTCGGCCCTTTTATGTGTGGAATAACTGTTAAAAACATAAAACTAATTGAAAAATAATAAGCGTATCCTTCTTGTTTTCCTTATCCAAGGAATCATATTGTTTTTACTTTCATCCTGTTCAAATGTAAACACAGTTAAAGCAGGTTATTCCTTTAAAACAGCTATAAACGTTGAACAAAGCATTGATGAATTTGATAAAGTTGAATTTCAATCTTTGGAAGATTTAAGCCTAGGGTTTTTTAAAGGAAATATTTGGATAAAGCTTGAAATAAAAAATAAAAACCTAGCTGAATCATATATGGTTATCAATGATGATATGATCAATAGGAATTATGTTTTTTATAAACAGGACTCTTTAACGGGTTCTTTAAAGTTAATCAATCATATAAAGGATGAATTAAAACAGGATTATAGAACTTTTAATTTTCCAAATCCTAATTTCAAAATAGATTTGGCCCCCAATGAACAAGCAACCTATTTGATTGTTGCCACAAGCGATGGAAGAACCGTAGATGCTACACCAAAATTAATGTCTATGACCAACTATTCCAGTTTCGTAAATGGAAATACCATTTGGAGTTTTGTGTTTTTAGGATTTATTGTTTGTCTTCTAATTATCAATATTTATCAATGGTACATTCATAAACACAGAGTTTACTTTTATTACATCTCTTATATGCTATTTACATTTTTAATGTACATGGGGCTAGGGGGGCATTATTATAGTTTTGAACTTGAGCACATTACTATAGATCATATTATTTTTATATTTATCAGGCTTTGGGTGGTATCCTTAATTTTGTACACCTCTGTTTTTTTAGAGATTCACATTGTGGCACCAAAGTTCTATAAATTTATAAAGTGGGTTTTATTTATTGTTTTAGGAGGTACCACGTTGTATCAATTTATCTGGTATAATTCTTCTATTGCGCATCTCCATTATTTTGAAAACACCCTTTCATTCCTTTGGTTGCTATTAATATTGGTTACTATTTTGATTTCTGCAAAAACCAGAAAACTAGAATTAAAATATTATCTAATTCCGTTAAGTTGTTTTTTGTTATTTACGACCATCGGACTTATAGATGGGCACTTTCAAATTTTTCCGGGAACCCCTTTTGTTTATATTAAATTAGGTACCATAATTGAATTTACGGGCTTCACTTATTTTATGGCAATTTTAATTAAAAGAAAACTTGAAAGCGTCAATAATTTGGAAAATGAGCTCGTTATAGCTTCAGGAAAACTAGAGGAGAAAAATAAACTTTTATCAACCCAAAAAGAAATTGACAAAACAGATTTAATTAACATTTTCAAATTAGTGGAAAGTTCTTTATCCAAAGAAACCGATTGGGATGCGTTTAAGTTGAAATTTAAGGAGTTAAGTCCCAATTTTATTGGTCAGCTTTTAGTTGATCACCCAGATTTATCTAAATCAGAAATCCGTCTCCTCATATTATTGAAAATAGGTTATTCACAAAAGGAAATAGCCAACATTTTAAACATTGCTCCAGATAGTGTAAAAAAGGCTAAAAGTCGTGTTAGAAAGAAATTAAACATTTCCGAAACCGTTAGATTGAATGAGTATTTGCTAAAATTTTAAAAAATCACCTTTTTTATAAAAACACTGATAAACAGAATATTGTGTTTCTGTACCCTGTTTTGTCCCCCCTCAAAACCAATTTAATTTCATCGCTATTCAATATGTTTGTTCGCACCTAAATAATTAGGTGATTAATTATTTAAAACGAATTAAACCTACAGGATCATGAAAAAAAAAACCAAAATTGATTAACCTACTTGCACTCGCTTTATTATTAACAACTTTTGCTTGTAGTAAAGATGATGAAGACAATAGCATCAGCGCACAAGATTTAACAGTAAACATTGATGAAAACCCAGTAGATGGACAAGTTGTTGGTAGTGTTGTTGCTACAGGAAACGGAACCATAACTTTTAGTATTTCCTCTCAAACACCAGCGGGAGCGTTGAGTATAAGCCCAAGTACAGGAGAATTAACGGTAGTTGACCCCAACCTCTTTGATTTTGAAACAAACCCCGTAATTACTGCAACTATTACTATTGACAATGCAGCAAGTACTGCAACGGCAATTGCCACTATTAATCTTAATGACCTTGATGAAGCAATTGCTCAGAGCTTAACAACAACGATTGATGAAAACTCAGTAAATGGACAAGTTGTAGGTACTATACAAGCAACAGGTGGAAATTTAAGTTTCAGTATCACCTTTCAAAATCCAGCTGGAGCTTTCAATATTGACGCTAGCACAGGAGAATTGACAGTTGCTGATGCCACTTTATTTGATTTTGAAACAAATCCAAATATGTTAGCGACTGTTTCCATTGAAAATTCTGTGAATATGGTATCTGTAAATGCGACTATTAACCTTAATGATTTGAATGAAATTGGAGAATTTAAATATGGAGGAGTCATTTTTTGGATAGACCCTACAACAAATGATGCTGGTTTAGTCTGTGCTTTAAATGATCAAAACCCAATTACAGGAACACCTTTTGGCTGTTCAACTTTAGCTACAGGAGCTACTGGCGTAGCTATTGGTACAGGACAAGCCAATACAACTGCCATTATGGCTGTCTGTTCAGAAGTTGGTGCAGCTGCATATTTAGCAACGAGCTTAAGTGCAAATGGTTATAGTGATTGGTTTTTACCTAATGAGGATGAGTTCCATGAAATTTATTTAAATAATGTTGCCATCAATGCTTCACTAACTGCAAATGGAGGAATTAATCTATCAAGTGCTTATTATTGGACTTCTACAGAATTTAATTCATTAAATGGAAAGGCTAAGAATCCTATAAATGGTTTTTTATCTTTTACTGGAAAGTTTGTTTTAAACAAAGTTCGTGCAATAAGAGCATTTTAATAAAAATGCTAATCAACAAATTTATGAGAGCCACTCATTAAGTAAAACCTTGAGTGGCTATTCAATTAATTAAAAACCAAAAACCATGAAAAAAAATCTACTTATTTTAATGACCTTATTTACAGTTGTAATAGGGTATTCGCAAACTACTTTTACAGACGCTAATTTTATTGAATATGAAGTTATCAATAACTTTACACCATATACCGTTCAAGTAAAAAGTTATGATTTGATAAATGGTGGCACAGCAGTTAACATACCAACTACAGTTATATACAATTCTATAACCTATGCTGTTACAGGAATTGGCGAGAGTGCTTTCGATAATAAGGCAATTACAAATGTTTACATACCTAGTGGCGTTACTTTTATTGGTAACTATGCCTTTAGAAGCACTTTATTAACAGAGGTTACAATGCCAGATACTGTTATGCAAATAGGTTTACTTTCTTTTATAGATAATTCTCAATTAACCAATGTTACATTGAGTAGTAATTTATCACTTATCCCTACCGCTGCTTTTCAAGGTTGTGCAATAACTAATGTTACAATACCAAATAGTGTTACAAATATTGGCGCAAATGCCTTTAGAAACAATCAACTAACTAGCATTACCATTCCAGCTAATGTTGTAATTGTAAACAGCGGAGCCTTTTATGGCAATCCACTAACAAGTGTAACATCTGTTAAAACAACTGCACCATCTGTAACCTATGACCCTACAAATGATTCATTTAGTTCTAACCGTAGTGGTATAAATTTAATTATACCTATTGGTTCAACAACTTCGTATAATGTATATGGATGGTTTGGTTTTGCTTCAGTAACTGAATCAACTTTAAGTGCTTCTGGTTTTGAGGTAGATAACGACATAAAAGTAATTACAACTCCAGAAGCCATAAAAATAGTGGCTTCAAATAGCGTCAGATTTCAAAACTATACTATCTACAATATTTCAGGAGCAAAAGTTGCTATAGGTTCACAAAGTGAAATAGCTACATCATCTTTTGCAAGTGGCATATATATATTAAAACTCGATTTTGATAAAGGAACAGTTTCTAAAAAAGTTGCTATTAATTAGTTTGTTCAGTGTCTGGTTTCAATGAGATATTGAAACTAGGAAAGGGAGTAAAGCCACTTTTTCTTATATGTTAAAGTGGCTTTATAAATAGTAACTATTAAAATGAAACCCATGAAAAATATAATTACAGAGCTTTAAAGTCAGTATTATGAAAAAAAATAACACGTTGCTTCTTTAGGCATTTGTGCTATCTATATCTTAAGATTAGATTTTAATAAAGGAACCGTTGTTAGAAGGTAGTGGTTAATTGATACGTACTCAATACTTTTTTGTAAAATAAAAAAATATTAAAAAGTAAACCCAATTTCTTTTTCAAGTTATGACTGTCAGTTTTTGATAGCCTTGCTTGTTTAGGCATGAAGTGCATAATCAAAATATAAAAGCAACGTTGGGTTACAATATTTCTAACAAATTGATATTTTCAGTAGTTTATAAAAAATTGTGGTAAGCGTTAGAATTCTGCATTAGGGAATGGATATAAACGGTATTGAAATAAAAATTTAGCCATAGCTTACTTACGAAAAGCCAATCTGATTTTAATCACAATAACCAGTATTCTATAGCAGAATTTATTAAATATATTTTTGATTACGAAGTTGAGAAATATGATTTTATCCAACAGCCAATTTCTAGCTCACTCTATAACCTCCGCCTTCCTAATAAAAATATTTTTCATGGGCCAATCGCCATCATCGGTCGGTACGCCTGCAATTTTATCGATCACATCCATGCCTCTTATTACTTTTCCGAAAATGGTATAATCGCCATCCAGAAAATGCGAGCCGCCTTTTTGCTGTACAATAAAAAATTCAAAAGGTGACGCTAATTTATGCGGATTTTCAATCTCGCCGCTTGGCATGGAAATAACGCCTCTATCATGTTTAAACCCACGTTTGGTATCGGTTGGCAGTAAATAGCGTCCGATTTTTGAGCGTTTTCTGGCGGTTTTTTTGTCGTCGCTATTGCCAGCTTGCACCATAAAATTATCAATCACGCGATAAAATTGGGTGCCTTCAAAATACTTTCGTTTGGTGAGGTAAATAAAATTAGCACGGTGGAATTTGGTTTCATCAAAAAGCAAAATGTCAATATCTCCAAAATCCGTCGTTAAGCGTACCTTGTTCTCTTTGTTATATTTTTCATATTCTAAAAAGAATTCCATAGCGGTATTGGAATCCGTTAGCACAGGAAATTCAGGAGCTATGGGGTTTTCAGCTTCTTCGGTGTCATCTTCTTCAACATCAGCAGCATCCATTTTGGTTGTTTTTTGTGTGTCTGTTTTAAGGCTGTTTTTCTTTTTGGATTGTTTACCTTCACAATTCAGAAATAAAATAGAAATACAAAAAAGGCATATAATTCGCATAGCATGGATTTTGATGAGTTTTTAAAAGGAATTTCAAAAATAAAAAATATACCGCTTCCAGCCGAATCATCTCAGTTTAAAATGGCACCGCCTTTTCGGCGTGAACTTTTAGAACGACAAAAAGACGCCATAAAAAATGCAAAAAGAGCAGGTGTATTGGCCTTGTTTTATCCAGATTTAAACGGACAAACCACCTTGGTGTTGATTTTAAGAAAAACTTATAAAGGCGTACATTCCGCACAAGTTGGGTTTCCTGGGGGTAAAATTGAAAAACAAGATACGTCGTTGCAAGATGCTGCCGTTCGGGAAACTTTTGAAGAAATTGGAGTGCCCATGGAACAGATTGAAGTAGTTTGCCAATTATCGCAAGTGTATATTCCGCCGAGCAATTTTTATGTGCAACCTTTTATGGGAATTTCAAAAATAACACCTCATTTTATTAAACAAGACAATGAGGTCGAAGCCGTTTTGGAAATTCCGTTGCATCATTTTTTGGATGATACATATGTTGTGACCAATAAAGTGTCAACTTCATATAGTATTGATATTGAAGTGCCTGCATTTTTTCTTAATAACCACATTGTTTGGGGTGCCACGGCCATGATGTTAAGCGAAATTAAAGACTTATTAAAAGAACTCCTTTAGTTTTTAGATTTATTACATTTGTAGGTTGAATATAACGAATCAAATAGGATACATAATTTATGGGATTGTTTAAAAAAAATCCATTCGGACACATATTATTTTTGAAAAAATGGCTCATCAGATTTTTTGGAGCGCTTACACACCGGCGTTTTAGGGGGTTTAATGAATTGCAGATTGAAGGTTCAGATATTATTAAAAACCTGCCAGATACCAATGTATTGTTTATTTCCAATCATCAAACCTATTTTGCAGATGTAGTGGCCATGTTCCATGTGTTCAATGCCAGTTTGAGCGGGCGTGTGGATTCTATCAAAAATGTAGGCTACATTTGGAATCCAAAATTGAATATTTACTATGTGGCGGCCAAAGAGACCATGAAAGCCGGTTTGTTGCCAAAAATATTGGCTTATATGGGCTCCATTAGTATTGAGCGTACATGGCGGTCTGAAGGTAAAGATGTGAACAGGCAAGTAAAAATGAGTGATATTTCCAATATAGGAAAAGCCTTGGACGATGGTTGGGTCATTACCTTTCCGCAAGGTACTACCACGCCATTTAAACCTATTAGAAAAGGAACGGCTCATGTTATAAAACGTTATAAACCCATTGTGGTGCCTATTGTAATTGATGGTTTCAGACGTTCTTTTGACAAAAAAGGATTGCGTATCAAAAAGAAAAACATTCTACAATCTATTGAAATCAAAGCGCCTTTAGATATTGATTACGAGAACGAATCTACAGAAGATATTGTGACCAAAATTGAATATGCCATTGAGCAGCACCCTTCATTTTTAAAGGTAATTCCGCAAAAAGAAATCGAAGCACTTGAAGCCTTGAACAAGCTGAGGGAGTGGTAGTTAAAAAGATAACATGAGTGAAAAAAAAATAATCATGTTCGCAGATGGCAGTAAGTCTTCACTATATATGTATAATGAATTAAAAAGGGATTTTAATATTTCAACAGTAGTAATAGAAGAAGAAGGAAGCAAGATAAAGGGTGTTGAAGGCATGATAAAAGAAGTTGGGTTGTTTAAAGTCTTAGGTCAAATACTTTTTCAATTATCTATTCCAAAAACACTTGAAGCTATTTCACAAAAAAGGATTGAACAAATAAAATCAGCCTATAATCTCGATGATACACCAATACCTTCTTCTGCCATAAAAAGGGTCGTTTCTGTTAGTTCAGATGCTTGTAGGGATTTTATAAAATCTGAAAAGCCAGAATTGATTATTGTTAATGGAATGCGAATAATTCCTGAAAAAGTATTGAATTGTACTGAAGCTACCTTTATAAATAGTCACGTTGGTATAACTCCAAAATATAGAGGCGTTCATGGTGGGTATTGGGCAATGGCTAGTGGCGATGAGGAAAATTGTGGCGTTACCGTATTTTTAGCAGATACTGGTATTGACACGGGTGGTGTGTTGTTTCAACAGGTTATAAGCACAAATTCCAAAGATAATTTTGTTACTTACCCCTATTTGCAAATAGGCGAAGGGATACAACTTATGAAAAGAGCAATCTTCGATTTTATTGATGGAAACCTGAAAGAAAAGGAAAGTTTGACTAAAGAGAGTAAACTCTGGTCTCATCCCACTCTGTGGTACTACTTAAAGAAAAGGGTATTAAATGGAGTAAAATAAGGCAATACCTAACAATGATTATAAGTAATCGCTTGTCGGAATATTTTTATAGATTTATTAGTTTGTTCTGCACTTGCTAACATACATAAATACTCATAGTTTAGAGTCTAAAGAAATCAAAATAGAATCGCCTTGTGAAATCATTACAATTCGTTAATAACTACTAACAATTCCTTTTTAAAAATCAGGTCTAAATTTCTATTTTGCAACACCCAATTTAATAAGATTCCATGAAAGTCTGTATTGCCGAAAAACCAAGTGTTGCCCGCGAAATTGCTGCTGTTTTAGGTGCCAATACCAAACGCGATGGCTATTTTGAAGGCAACGGCTATGCAGTTACTTACACTTTCGGACATTTATGCACTTTGAAAGAGCCCAACGATTATAAACCCTATTGGAAAAGTTGGGATTTGAACAATTTGCCCATGCTTCCTGAAAAATTTGAAACCAAAGTGGTCTCCAATTCGGGCATTCAAAAGCAATTTAAAATTGTAAAAGGTTTGTTTGATAAAGCCGAAATGGTTATCAACTGCGGGGATGCTGGGCAAGAGGGAGAATTGATTCAGCGTTGGGTCATGAACGAAGCCAAATACAAAGGCGAAGTAAAACGGCTTTGGATTTCATCATTGACCACCGAAGCCATCAAGGAAGGGTTCGGGAATTTAAAACCATCAAAAAATTACGATAATTTATATTACGCAGGTTTTTCCAGAGCCATTGGAGATTGGCTGCTGGGCATGAACGCCACCAGATTATACACCGTAAAACATGGCGGTTACAAACAGGTATTGTCGGTAGGGCGTGTGCAAACACCCACATTGGCTATGGTAGTGAACCGATTTAAAGAGATTGAAACCTTCAAACCGCAACCGTATTGGGAACTTCAAACTTTATATAGAGATACCCTTTTTAGTTACGAAGAAGGGCGTTTTCTTAAAAAAGAAGATGGCGAGATTTTAGCCAATAAAGTTAAAGAAAGTGATTTTGAAATTGTTTCCATTGACAAAAAGAAAGGCAATGAGTATGCTCCAAAACTTTTTGACTTAACGGGTTTACAAGTATATTGCAATACCAAATTCGGATTTTCGGCAGATGAAACCTTAAAGATTGTCCAAACATTATACGAACAAAAAGTAGTGACCTACCCAAGAGTGGATACCACGTTTTTACCAAATGACGTGTATCCAAAAGTAGCGGGTATTCTTAAAAACTTGACAAATTATTCGGCATTGACCCAGCCACTTTTAGGAAAAAAAATAAAAAAATCATCCAAGGTTTTTAATGATAAAAAAGTAACCGATCACCATGCCATCATTCCAACTGGTGTTCAAGTTAAGTTGCAATACAACCAACAACAAGTTTATAATATTATTGTAAAGCGTTTTATTGCTGTTTTTTACGATGATTGTACAGTATCAAATACCACTGTTGTTGGTAAAGCAGCCGAAGTCGCTTTTAAAACTACAGGAAAGGAAATATTGAAAAAAGGCTGGCGTGTTGTTTTTGAGTCGCCCGATTCAAAAGAAAAAGAACCCGATATATTACCAACTTTTGTAAAAGGCGAAACAGGCCCGCACAAACCCTCTTTTTTAGAGAAAGAAACCAAACCGCCCAATCAGTTTACAGAGGCGTCTTTGTTACGTGCCATGGAAACGGCTGGCAAACAAGTGGATGATGAAGAATTGCGCGATTTGATGAAAGAAAATGGTATTGGGCGTCCGTCAACACGTGCCAATATCATTGAAACGCTTTTCAAAAGAAAATACATCAAGCGAAATAAAAAACAGGTGTTACCGACGGTTACGGGCATTCAATTGATTGAAACCATTCAAAATGATTTGTTGAAATCAGCAGAGCTTACAGGGTCTTGGGAAAAGCAATTAAAAGATATTGAAAAAGGCGCATTTAGTTCCAGTACGTTTATAAAAAATATGAAACGTATGGTAGATGCTTTGGTTTATGAAGTACGTAGCGAAACGAAGCGCGCCAATATTTCGCATGTGGCAAACGTTAAAAAACGAGAAGCAAAAGCGGCTGTTAAAAAAGCGGCAGGCATTTTGGCTGAGGTTTGCCCAAAATGCAAAAAAGGAACACTTTTAAAAGGGAAAACGGCTTATGGTTGTGGTCACTTTAAGAACGGTTGTGATTTTGTATTGCCATTTAGTTTCGAGGGAAAAAAAGTATCTGAAAAACAGTTTTTACGGTTGCTCCAAAAAGGGAGTACGGTTAATTTAAAAGGTTTTAAAACCAAAGTAGGAGACGTAGAGGGCTTGATTCGTTTTGACGAACATTTCAAATTAAAATTAGAACCCAAAAAGACTTCTGTAAAAGCGACATCGAATGAATTGTTATGTCCTAAATGTAAAAAAGGAACGGTTATTAAAGGTAAAACCGCTTATGGTTGTAGCGCATACAAATCGGGCTGCGATTTTAAAGTGACTTTTGAAGACGTTAGAGCTAAAATAAATGGGCAAACACCAACAAAAGAATTGGTTTATAGTATTTTGAATGGAAGCGTCTAAAATTGAACACAAACATTTTAAAATCTACAAGCCCTACGGCTATTTAAGCCAGTTTACAAGCAATGCTTCCAAACAGCAATCTAAAAAGTTTTTGGGTGCACTTTATGATTTTCCCGAAAACATTATGCCTATTGGCCGTTTAGATGAAAAATCGGAAGGCCTGTTGTTGCTTACTACTGATGGTAAAATGAGCGATTTTGTAAACAGCCAAAAAGTAGCTAAAGAATATTATGCACAAGTAGATGGCGATATTTCTGAAGAAGCCATTGAGCAATTGCAATCTGGTGTGGAAATTGGTTTTAATGGAAAAAAATACACCACAAAACCATGCAAGGCATTCAAGTTGAGTGAAGTTCCGAAGCTGCCAAAACGCTCCCAAAAAATCCGTGATGACAGGCATGGGCCAACCTCTTGGGTGTCTATAACCTTAAATGAAGGGAAATTTCGTCAAGTACGGAAAATGACTTCGGCCGTGGGGTTTCCAACTTTGCGTTTGGTTCGGGTTCGGGTGGGAAATATTCAACTTGGCGCTATGCAGGTGGGTAATGTTGTTGTGTTAGAAAACTTCCATTTTTAGAAAAAGAAATACCATACCAATCAGGATAGCCAATAATATCCACAGGCTTAGTTTGAAATTGTATTTATTCGGTTCTGTCCAATATATCCTGCTTTTCCAAACAAAATAGAGGTAAGCCAAAATAGGATAAATAGCTAAAAAAATGCCAGCACCTTTTTCGTTAATAGTATATCTAATCAACCCGTTGTGCATTATGAATTAAAATAAAAAAGTTGTTCATCTTACTGATAAT
>CAXBNH010000016.1:0-18611 GCA_963976905.1 uncultured Algibacter sp. | reverse complement strand
CTTCTCTTGTGGCTCCTTCTATAAAACTTACTGGATACTTTATTTTGGTTTCAGAATTTAACCATACCTCTGTGCCGTCTTCTAGCTTAATAAAAAATTGACCTCCTCTAGGAATGGTAATGTAATTATACTCAAGTTGTTGTTGATTACCTTTTTTTGGTTTATAAATAATTTCTTTGCCATTGCTGCTGGCATTTTGCATTTGAACCGTTGTGTTTTTTTCCAAATCTATTTGAGAACCATCTTCTAAAGTAAGCATGGCTTTATCTGTACCTGGTTCAATAATACTGTTTACTATTTCTGGTGTTTTATTCTGTATATTATTAGTAGTACCAATAAAATCATCCTTAAAAAAATAAGCCGACATCATCAAACCTATAACAGAGGCGGCCGCTATATATTTATAAATCGGTTTGTTTTTCATTTTATAAATCAATGACTGTTCCTTTTTTATGGATTGCAGAAGTTGCTCAAGAGCGGCTTTTTCATCTGGATTATTCATATTATAGGTAATAGCATAATGTGTTTGTACATAATCTTTAAACATTTGTTTATTAGATGGGGTTTTAATCCATTCTGAAAGTATATCTAAATCATTTGCGGTTGCAGATTTTGTTATATATTTCACTATTACTTTCTCAATTTTTGGGGACATTTCTTAAAGCATTATTTAACTCTATTACAAAGCAAAATGAAAGAACCCTTACTTTTTCTTCATTTTTTTTTACTTTATGTTGTTATTTTATGATATTTACATACCAAACAATGAGGATTTACAACTTTTAACCATGCATTTTTCATATATTGACAATACGGATTTTATTGAATGTCTTAAAAAAGGAGATGAAAATGCATACACCTATTTGGTATCTGCTTATCATAAAAAACTTTTTGTATATATTTTGAGCCTTAATAACGATGAAGCTGTTGCTAAGGATATCGTACAAAATGTGTTTTTAAAAACTTGGGAATACAGAAAGCGCCTAAATCCAGGTTATTCCATAAAAAGTTTTTTATATAAAACCGCTTACAATGAGTTTATCAATCAATATCATAAAACCAGAGCCATCTCTGCATTAGAGCGTACCTACATTGAAGCCATTGATGAAACTGTTAGTGAAGATAATGCTGAATTACTAAATCGTAAAATTGCTTTTGTCAATGAAGGTATCAATCATTTACCTTCTAAATGTAAAGAAACATTCTTGTTGAGCAAAAAAGAAGGACTTACCAATATTGAAATTGCAGAATATATGAATGTTTCAATCAAAACCGTGGAAACACAGCTTACAAAATCTTATAAATTTTTGAGAAAACGGGTTGGTACGCAATTAAAAGGACTGTTTTTTTTACTGTTTGGAATATACAAAAAAAGATCCGTTTAGTTTTTTAAGCTAAATGTACAATACACCCTTTTTAAACCTATATTGAATATTTTAAATCTGTTTGAACCAAACAAACTATAAATTTTGATATAATAGAGAAAAAGGTTGGTGGATTATAAATTATGGAACAACTCACAGTTCATCCCTTCTGCAAATATTTGCTAAACACAAAAACAACACCCCGAAAAACAGCCAAACAAGAAGGGACTGTGCCACAGAAGTTCTTTCAAATTTGCCTCCTGCTAACTATTGAATGACTTCTTCTTCAATATGTGCATGGCTCATATTTTAGTCGGTTGTTGGTATTTTAAATAATTATTTTATCAAGTGTTTTGGTAAATCTTCCACACGTTCGCAACACAATTGGTCCATGACCTGTTGAAATTGCCGTTTTGTAATGGCAATGGTATGGTCGCCCCCTTTATTTCCTAAAGCGGCAACATCATACATAAAAGAGCGCCCCATAAAAGTAAATTTGGCTCCGCTGGCAATAGCCCGGGCGATGTCTGGCCCTGAACGTAGACCGCTATCCATCATGATTTCTATTTTATCGCCATGTTTGGTTATATCTTCAAGTGAACTAATGGTTGATTGTGCTGCATCCAATTGACGACCGCCATGATTGGAAGCAATAATACCGTCAAATCCCATAGCAATAGCGTCCATTGTATCTTGTTCTGATGCCACGCCTTTAAGTACTAACTTCCCTTTCCATTTATCACGAATAGGTTTGATTCTTTCCGCATTTAATTTACCCGAAAAAGTTTTATCCATAAACTGCCCGAGCTGTTTCAAATTAAGGCCTTCTGGCGTGTAAGGTTTTAAGGTCTCAAAAGTTGGTTGCCCATATTTTAGTGTGTTGTAAGCCCAAGTAGGTTTTCCTAAAATCTGAAGGATATTTTTCACGGACATTTTAGGGGGCAATGCCAATCCATTTCGAATGTCCCTTGGTCTGTACCCAAATGTGGGCACATCACACAAAAGCACCAAAACAGGGCATTCGGCTGCTTCGGCACGTTTTAAAATGTCATCGCGCAAAGCATCTTCCACCGGATTATATAATTGAAACCAAGCATTGCCTTCTGTAAGTTCACTGGCTCTTTCAATATTCATGGTGGTTACGGTGCTCAGTATAAAAGGGACATTATGCTTATGCGCTGCTTTTGCCAAAATTTCTGGTGAGTTGGGCCACATTAATCCTTGAAGACCAACTGGGGCAATACCAAAAGGGGCATCAAACTCCATGCCCATGATTTTTGTTTTTGTGGAGCTTACACCACGATTTTGAAGGTAGCGTGGCTGCAATTGAACCTTACGTATATCTGAAGTATTTCGAACAATACTCACATCTTCATTGCAACCGCCGTCCAAATATTCAAATGCAAATTGGGGCACGCGTTTTTTAGCTTTTTGACGTAAATCATCAACAGATGGGTATTGTGAATTTATATCTGATATCATAGTTTATTTGATAATAAATGGAACATGTTTCTTAAGAGAATAATTCTTTTTAAGGAATTTTGAATTCAGTTTTTTATCGGAAATGGAAATGGCAGCACCAAGCGCAGAACCTAGTGAAGCATCTGTAGTTCGTAATTTCTTTTCCCTGAAAAGATGGGATAGTAATTTTACATACAGATCATTATTGCTAAAACCGCCATCAATATACAGTCTTTTTATATCCTCTTTGCCAATACATTTTTTGATGCTTTCATATTGAAGCATCACAAGCTCAACCATAAGTTGATGGTAAGCGTGCTCAAACTTATCATAGGGAATTTTGGTTCCTTTGGGCATATTTTTATCGGTCATCCCTTCCCATTTAAAACAATGCTGGAAATCTTTTATGATTTCAAAATAGGTGTCATAATCAAAAGCAACGTTTCTATGATAATCTTCAGAAACCCCAAAATGTTTATCTAACTTCTTGACTTGGATTTTATATTCATTCCCTAAAAACAAACGGGTTGCTTTTACGGGCATTCCATTAATTCGCATATAATTTATGGCATCATTATCTTCCGAATTACTGGAAATAGCTTCAAGCGTAAACGGATTGAGCGCAATGCTCCAAGTACCCGTAGAAACCAAAATAAACTTTTTATCAATACTTCTTACATAAGGCAACAACGCCGCGGAACTATCATGGATACCCACGCCAATTTTGATACGCTTGCCATTGTAATTCATATTGATACTGGTTTCAGTGGATACTATTGGCGGTAATATCTTATGGATGTTTTCGGCATAAACCCAATCATGGTAATCTTTTTTAGAATAATCCCACAAAGCGGTATGGCAACCAATGCTCGTGTATTCACTTAAGGGAATGCCCGTAAAAACATAACTTAGGTACTGCGGAAGATGCAGCGTATATTTTATTTTTTTGAAAACTTCTGGCTTAGTATGTTTCAACCAATACAACTGGATTCCAGAATTGAGCATACTTAAACCTGAACAACCTGTTTTCTTAAGAAATGCTTCTTTTGGTCCGTATTTTTTAAAAAAATCATCAATCAAGCTTTCGCCAATCGGTTTAATATAATTGTAAAGCGGTGTTAACGGTTCGCCATTTTCATCAATATGCACGAAACTAGCGCCGTAAGTTGAAAAATTTATAGCTTTTACATGATATTTTTCAGCTTTTAAAATACGATTAAAAACATCTTTGAGCCATGTTTGTAAAGCGGACAGATTTTCAGTAGGAAATCCATCTTCATCTTCAATCTCGCCAAAATGACTGTATTCCTTATGTACTTGTTGAAAATCTTCATTAAAAAGAAAAAACTTTTTATTCGTTTTTCCTATATCAAAAACCGCTGTAACCTTTTCTTGCATATCGTAATTCTTAAAGCCCTGTAGCTACTGTGTTCTTTCCTCTTTCTTTAATCAATTGATTTCTTATATCCAGTGAACGATACGCATTTATTGGGCTTAGAGCGCCACCTGTATTTAATCTGGCACGTTCAATTAAAGGCCTTACATCTGTTCTGTAAGCATTTTGAAGAATTTCTTGGCATTTAGCAACATCATTATCCAATTGTGCTGCTTTCAATAAGTTTTGGTCAATTAATAAAGCTTTTGCATAAGCCTCTTGAATGGCTTCCAAAGATTGTATTAAATCTTCCAAAGGATCTTTTACGTTATGGCTGGCATCGATCATCCAAGCCAAATCTGGATTTTGAGGGTTGTTTTGCATGCCGTAAACCAACTCATTAAAAATCAAAAACAGCGCATAAGGTTTGATACTTCCAACGGTTAAATCGTCATCACCATATTTACTATCATTAAAATGGAAACCACCCAATTTGCCTTTTAATTGCAGAATAGAAACAATCTGCTCAATATTGCTATTTGGTAAATGATGTCCTAAATCTACTAAAGTAAACGCTTTTTCGCCACACGCATTGGCCAAAATTAATGATGCGCCCCAATCTTGGATAACGGTACTATAAAAGTTTGGTTCGTATGGTTTGTATTCTATCAATAATTTCCAATCATCTGGCACACTTTTGTAAATAGCTTTTAAACTGTCTTCTGTGTTTTGAAAAGCCGTTTGGAAGTTGTTCTGTCCAGGAAAACAAGACCCATCTGCCAACCAAACGGTCAATGCTTTTGACCCTAATTTATTACCTATATTTATAACATCTAAGTTATGCTGAATGGCTTGCTCACGAACGGCCTGGCTCGTATTGCTTAAAGACCCGTACTTATAGCTTTCCTTGGCATTTTTTTGGTCTTGGAACGTATTGGAATTTACAGCGTCAAATTTAATTTGCAATGAAGACGCTAATTCTTTTATAGCATTGTAATCATTCGGAACATCCCACGGAATATGCAAAGACACGGCACCCGAAGTTTGTGTAAGTACTTGAATGACACCTACATCTTCAATTTTCTGTTCTAAATTTGAAGGTTCACCGTAAAACGAAAATCGTCCGAAACGGGTTCCTCCAGCCCCTAAAGCCCAACTGGGAATGGCCACTTGAAATTTTGTTAAATCTGAAATAATAGCATTTACATCATGTCCTTTTTTTGATAGTTTATTGGACAAAAAATAAAAGCTATCATTGTGATCATCAAGAATACTTTTGTTTACGGTGTGTATCTGTTCTTTTTTTAGTTGCATTAGTTGTGTAATTTTAATATTGTATGATTTGTTTTAATAAAAGAGACTCCCATAAATATAGGTTTAATCTATGGAAGTCTTCTAAACAAAAAACTAACTATTTTTCAATTATCTTACAAAAGCATTGGCCATACCACCATCTACATTGATAATGTTTCCCGTGGACTTGTCGAGAATTGCTACCAAAGAAAATACGCCATTTGCAATATCATCTGGTGTGATGATTTCATTCAATAAATTTCTTTTTGCGTAAAATGCTGGCAATTCAGCCACGGTAATACCATTGGCTTTTGCCCTGCCTTCTGCCCAAGCGCCTTCCCAAATTTTACTACCTACAATAACACCGTCTGGATTTACCGTGTTCACTTTTATTTTATCTTTTGCCAATTCCGCAGCTAATAAACGTGCCATGTGCTGTTGCGCCGCTTTTGCAGTTCCGTAGGCCACATTGTTAGGGCCCGCAACCAAACCATTTTTACTGGCAATGGATATAAAATCACCACCCAAACCTTGTTTGCGCATGATTTCTGTGGATTGCTTTGCCAAATCAAACTGACCTTTTACCAAAATATCCTGTAGAATATTCCAATCTTTATCGGTGGTTTCCTCTAAAGGTTTTGAAATTGCTAATCCAGCGCTATGCACAACAATATCGACACCACCAAATTCCAAACACGCTTTTTTGTAAGCATTAGCAATAGATTCTGTGTTGGTAACATCGCAAACAGCATAGATTGAAATATCTCTTTTGTAAGTCGCATTTGCATCAATAAGGCTTTCTTCGTTAATATCTGTAAGCACCACATTGGCGCCTTCAGCCGCCAATTTATCTGCAATGGCTTTACCAATACCGCCGCCAGCACCAGTAATCAAAGCTACTTTACGGGATAATGGCTGCTCTTTTGGCATTCTGGAAAGTTTGGCTTCTTCCAATAGCCAATATTCAATATCAAAGGCCTCTTGTCTTGGTAAAGATGTATAAGATGTGATGGCTTCTGCACCACGCATCACGTTGATGGCATTGACATAAAATTCATTGGCAACACGTGTGGTCTGCTTGTTTTTTGCAAAACTGAACATACCAACACCCGGATATATAATTATCACAGGATTCGCATCGCGCATAGCAGGACTATTCGCTTTTTTACAGGTATTGTAATACACCGCATATTCTTTTCTGTAAGCCTCAAAGGCGGGCTCTAGTTTTTTCAAAACGGCATCTGTATCTGATAAATCTTCGTTTTTATCCAATGACAAAACAAGCGGTTGAATTTTTGTTCTAAGAAAATGATCAGGACAAGACGTCCCCATAGGTGACAATCTTGATAGATCATTGCTATTGATGAACTCCAAAACCACATCGCTATCAGAAAAATGGCCAATCATTCGGTTTTCAGAAGAACACAACCCTCTTAATAATGGCATGATTTGAAATGCTTTTTCCAAACGGGTTTCTTTTGGCAAGCTCTCTACTTTTTGTCCACCGAAAACGCTGCCCTTTTCTTTTATTTTATTTTCTATATAGTTTGAGGCCATTTCAATAACTTCCAAACTGTTCATGTAACATTCATAAGACGTATCGCCCCAAGTAAACAGGCCGTGGCTTCCTAAAACGATACCACGGATACCTGGGTTATCATTCAAACATTTTTCCAATTGAAGTCCCAAATCGAAACCTGGACGCTGCCAAGGCACCCAGCCCATAGTATCTCCCCAAATTTCTTTGGTCACTTTTTCGCTATCTTTTGCAGCAGCTACAGCAATTAAAGCATCGGGGTGCAAGTGATCGATGTGCGCAAACGGCAGCAACCCATGTAAAGGAGTGTCAATGGAAGGTGCTTTGCTATCTAAATCATAAATGCAATGATCAAAAAGACCAACCATGCGGTCTTCATCTTCCAAACCACCATAAACGTTTTTTAAATCACGTAATCTTTTGGTATATAAACCAGCAATGCCACTTCTTGTTAATGTTCCTATGTCACCACCCGAGCCTTTTACCCACATTACTTCAACTTTTTCGTTGGTGAGCGGATCTGTTTCTATGGTTTTACAACTTGTGTTTCCGCCTCCGTAATTTGTAATCCGTAGGTCTGCACCCAATATATTTGATCGATATAAAAATAGTGCTACTTGGTCGTCGCTTAAAGCATTGGCTTTTTCGTTATTCCACAAGTAGTCAACATGTTTAAATTTTTGTGTAAGGTTTTCCATAGGTATGTGTTATAATATATAATAATCAAAAATATATGAAGTATAAAACTTATGCATCCTGTACTATGTGGTAATACGCTATTTAATAATCATTTTTTTTATTAAACTTTCAACACAAATATTAAGTTACTCAAAACCAAAAAGATATGAATTTAAATTTTTCAAAAAAAAAAAAAAAAATGTTAAATAACGACTCAATATTATCTTGACATCAACTTTACGCATCATCACAAACAAAAACATTAAACTGCTAGCAGTAAAGTACAGGATAGACTTTATTTTATATATTTATTTCTTTGTTAGCAATGAGGCTTTAAATAAAAATATTTTATGGATAATTACAACACCAAGCCAAATAATATAAACGACAATGATATTCCAAAATATAATAAAATTGCTAATACCTATCGTGTCCCAACTAAATTGGTTTTAAGAGAATCATTATAAAATCATTTATGTTTATCACGCTATTTTTATAAGTGAATGTGTATTCAATTACACAATCCCAGTTTATTTCATATTTTTATAGTTACCCATTTTTATACTTATTCAAATACTTAAATATACCCGTTGTGCATTTTAAATAATGCTAATTTTAAATATGTAATTTTGAAAACACAACATCAAATTTAGTTTTCATATTAAAATTCTATTATGATAAAATTTATTACCATAGATGAAGATTCCAGAATACCAAAATACCAGCAAATTGTAGATTCTATTATCTATAATATATCTGTTGGAAACTTAGGGATGGATGAAAAAATACATTCCATAAATATGTTTAGTGAAGAGTTTTATCTATCTAGGGATACCGTTGAAAAAGCATACAACATTCTCAAAGAACGGAATATCATCACTTCAATTCGTGGCAAAGGGTATTATATAAGCAGGACCAAACTGATATACAAAGTCAATATTTTATTCCTTATCAATAAGTTGAGTTCTTATAAAATGCGGACCTATAATCATTTTATTGATAGCATTGGTGGCAATTCGCACACAGATTTACATATATACCATTGTGATGAATCTTTATTTTTAAACTTACTGGACAAAAACAAATCGGCTTATGATTATTACATTATCATGCCACATTTTAAGACAGAAGAACTGAAGCATGTTAGTTTTACCGAAAACGTTATCAAAGCCTTAAAAAGTATACCCCAAGAAAAATTAATAATCCTGGACAATATAAAACCCGATACAGAAGGGGACCTTATCGAGATTTATCAAGATTTTGAAAATGATATTTACAACGCTCTAAACAAGGGCCTTTCTAAAATAATGCAGTACAAAAAAACCATACTCATCTATCCTGAAAAATCGGTTTACCCCTACCCGCGTAGAATTTTGCATGGGTTTAGAAAATTCTGTATAGAGCACAAACTTGATTTTGAAGTACTCGATAAGGTTTATGACGACATGATTTTAAAAAAAGGCGATTTGTTTATCACTATTGAAGAAGCCGATTTGGTTAATTTAGTAAAACAAGCCAGAGAAGACGAATTAAAGCTAGGAAAAGATATAGGTATCATTTCTTATAATGATACACCTCTTAAAGAATTATTGGGCATTACCGTGATGTCAACAGATTTCAAAATCATGGGAGAAACTGCAGCAACCATGATTTTAAACAAACAAAAAGGAAAAGTAAAAGTCCCTTTTAATTTTATTGAGAGAGAGTCGCTTTAAGCTTTTCATAGTCTTAGTTTCTGTAGTTGTTCTAACTATTTTTTTATCGAAAATTCGATACCAAACTCAAATGAAAACCTAAAATCACACATTTAAAATTTAAATGCGCTGGAATTAATGGCTGTTTTTAAGAAATCACGACTATTGCTTTTTCTTTTACAGAAATGGAAACAGATTCCTCTTTAATTTTTAATAATTCTCCATCTGCTTGCGATTCAAAAATAGTGCCTTGCTTACGTACAAGTACTATGTTTTTTGTTTGAAAACAGGTTACTTCTTTTAATAATTCTGGCTTTTTAAAAAGCATCAAAACCCCAAATACTAGCATTTTGAATTTGCTTATTTTTGTCACTATCATAACATCAAGCTCTCCATCTTGCAAGGATGCTTTTGGCGTTAAGCTTACTTTGTACCCCAACTCATTGGAATTTGAAATAAATATCAAAAACGGGTTTACAAACGTTCCAACGCCTTCTATTTCTATGGCTGATTCTTTTCTATTACTAAACGCTTTAAACGCTTTTAAGGTTGCTTTTAAATAATGATAAATGGTTCTTTTTTGAGAGTTCTCGTAATTTTCTATAACACTAGCACTAAAACCAAAACCAGTATTGCTGAAAAAATAGCGATCATTCACACAGCCCACATCTATACGTGTTTGAGTATTTTTTTTTATAATGGCAATGGCTTTTTTTATATTTCGGGGTATCCCTAAATTAGAAGCCAAACCATTTCCAGAACCTACGGGAATAATACCTAATGGAATATTGGTTTCCACTAACGTAGAGGCCACCTCATTGATAGTACCATCGCCACCGCAAGCCACTACAATATCCGCTTTTTGGTTAATGGATTCTTTGGTAAGATCTATGGCATGACCTTTATATGTAGAAAGTTTCAAGGTTATATGATAATTGGATTTTTCAAAATAACCATGAAGAAATACTTCTGAAAAACTGTGCTTACCAGAACCCGCAATAGGGTTTACTATAAAATGAATGTTTATCAAATTCTTAATTCTTAATTTTCAAACCTCCATTACGATACAAATCATCAGCTACCTCATAAAACGAAATACTTTTATTAAGAAACGGAGTATCTACTTGTTGTTGTGTTAAACTATTATCCTTTGGATTCCAATTATAAAAATTAGCATTGGCTTGCTCATCCAATATCATGACTTTATTATCTTTTAAATAGCCTAGTTTTCGGTAATTGCCTATAAAAGCTCGTTCATCTTCAGATTGCATTTTCATAATATTTTCACCAAAAAGATTGGAATTGTAATCCCAGTTTAACAAGGCAAATAACGTGGGATACATGTCAATTTGTGAACATAGCTTATCTACTTTCTGTGGGGCACTATTTGGTAAATTGTAAATTAATGCAGGTATATGATAATTTTGAACATCCAATTCCCATCGTCCTGCACTACTGGCACAATGGTCGCTCATAATAACAAATACCGTATTTTCAAACCATGGTTTTCCCTTTGCCAATTTGATAAATTCGCCAATGGCATGATCGGTATATTTTACGGCACCATTTCTACCCGTTCCAGAAGGGATATCAATTTTACCTTCGGGATAGGTATAGGGTTTGTGGTTGGAAGTGGCCATCACAAAATCAAAAAATGGTTTTCCAGATTCGTGAGCCTTGTCTGCTTCCTTTAAAACCTTATTATAGATATCCATGTCACAAACACCCCAAGCATTTTCAAAAGTCACTTCATCATCTTCAATATTGGTACGGTTGGTAGTAATACTGGCATCCAATAAAAAACCGCGGCCTCTATCAATAATATCAAAACCATTACCCCCAAAATAAGTATTCATATTATCAAAATAACCATCGCCTCCATAAAAGAAATTACGACTATAACCCTGCTCTTTAAAAACCTCTCCTATAGTAAATAAGCCTTGGTTGTCTTTACGCTTAACAATACTGCGCCCTGGTGTTGGAGGTATTGATAAGGTTATAGCTTCCATACCCCTAACGGTACGTGTTCCTGTAGCAAATAAATTGGTGAAAAATAAACTTTCGCTTTCTAAAGCATCAAGATTAGGTGTAATATCATCTTCACTCCCAAATGCTTTTAAATATTTACCACTTAAGCTTTCTATACAGATAAAAATAACATTGGGCTTTATAGGTTTTTGAACACTATCTGAATTTACAATAGTTCTATAAATAGCATCTTTATTAGGGCTTACAAATACATCCTCTTCATTTTCATAACTTGCTTTAACAATTTTATAGGCTTGATCTTTAGGTATGGTTTTATAAAAATCGTTATACGGTAATTCATTATTTCTGAAAGCAGCAAAAAAGGAGTAAATTCCTGCTTTTGAAAGCTCGTTGTTATATCTATTTCCCGACCAATCTGCTTGTTTATTGGTAATAAATAAACTAGAAATAGTTACAATTAAAAACCAAGCTACCGAAGCAAAAATTTTAGATTTAAAACCCGTTTCGCTAGTAAATGTTTCTCGAAAAGAACCTAAACGATAGGTAATAAATATACTTGCAAGCACTAAAGCCAGCATAGCAGAAATAAGTATTGGCAAAGGGTAAGATTCGTTTATATTTTTTACCACCTCATAGGTGTACACTAGGTAATCTACTGCAATAAAATTATAACGCCTCTCAAATTCTTCCCAAAACGTAAACTCCCCAAAAAATGAAAAGAATAAAATAAGGACTCCAATAGAAAACCCAAAATAAGTGATAATCTTATCTAATAAAGAGCCATATAGCTTTTTAGGTATTATTAAAAGATACAAAAGGTACGGAATCACAAAAAAGGAAATGGTAGCTACATCAAACAAAAAACCAACAAAAAAGGTGGTCAATAGTTTAAAAATACCTTTATCAATTTCAGGGAAATTCCAGAATAAGAAACTTATTCTAACTAAAAATGAAAGAAGTAAAAACAGAACAACAAAAGCTTTTAGTAATTTAAAGCGGGATGGAAAAAATGTAATAGACATTAATTTTATATTTATAAGTGCCGAAAAGTACAATAAAATTCTAAAGAAAAATCAAAATAGCTTTTTAGCTTTGGCCTAAAAAGTAATAAGGCTTTTTAAAAAGTCGAAATAAATTATCATTTTCAAACGTAGTGAAGTAATCTATTTATTGATGGCAAACAACTTGCAGATTGCTCTTCGTCCCCCACAATGACGTAAAAAACACTTTTTAAACAGCCTTATTTCCACTATCAAAATACAATAGAACTTAGCTAATCCTTATCTTCTTTATCATCCTCTTCTTTTATTTCTTTTTTAATTATTTTCCCATCGGCATTTATAGAAACCTCCATATTACTTTCGCCTTTTTCAATTTCAAATTCATACAACGTGCCTTTTTGGGTTTCTGAAATTTCCGCTTCTTCAATATCATAGCCTGGAAAGGCTTCCATTAAAGCATCCTTCACGTTTTTGGGAATGGCCGCTTTCTTAATTTCGTGCTCTGTTTCCATCCAAGTACCATCTTCCAAAAAATTAGCAGAATATTCTATCTTGTTCATTTTAAATTCTGCTTCCCATTCTGTGGCATTTTCTTTTTCCCATGTTATTTTTTTAGCGGTTGGGAATTTCTTGGCAAATGCCTCTGTTACTTTTTGTGGCACTTTATCATTTACAGATGTAAAAGCAAACATGGCAAAACCCAAAAACAAACTCGGAACAATTTTTATTATTTTCATTTTTAATTATTTAACGGTTAATAATGGATTAAAATTAAATACAGATTCTAAAGATAACTTTAAGGAAATCTAAAGTGTTTTAATCGCTTGCTTCTTTTGAAGTTTTTTATGCGATATATAAATGAATATGGCCATAAGCAACATAGAAACTACGGACGCATTGAGCGTTCCTAAATCCAAACCACCTTTTGCCAATGGCTTGGTAAGGAAATCGCCAAAAGTAGCACCAAAAGGACGTGTGAACACAAAAGCCACCCAAAACAGCAGCACTTGATTGATTTTTGTGAAATAATGCAACAGAATAACTGTAACAATAATGGCTGCAGTTACTAACGCTCCAGTTAAATAACTTAAGTTCAAAACATCACTTAAATAATCGCCAAAGGCAGTCCCTAAACTATTGGAAAATAAAACGGCTGTCCAAAAAAACACTTCTTTATTCCTTTCAAAAATAGGATACACCTCCAGATTGCCATAGGTTTTAAACCAAAAAATAAGTGTTCCAATAAGTGCTAACACAAGTATTAAACTACCATAAGTGTAACCTAAACCAAGACTTCTATCCATGAAATCTGAAATCTCCGTACCCAAAGTTGTAGTAGCAATAATAACCAACCAAAAATATAAAGACACATATCTTTTAGAAAAAAGTTGAATAGCCAAAACACCTAGAAAAAAAACCAATGTTATGAAAATGCCAACAGTATACCCCAACTCGAGTGTTTGTGCTATAAAATCGCCCAAAGTCTCGCCCAAAGTCGTGGCTATAATTTTCATTATCCAGAAAAGCACCGTAATCTCCGCAACTTTATTGAGTATTTTTTTATCCATTTTATTATCCAGTTAAAAGTTAAAACCCCTGCCCCGAAGATTCGAGGCTATTGCAGTTTCTATAAAAAATTCATCAAACCTATCATTCTTTCCTTCGCAGGAATAACAAACATTTATTTTAAAAGAATTTTATTCTTATTAAAAAACGAAGAACAGATTCTAAAGAAAGATTAACGTTTGAATCATCTTATATGCTATTTTAAAACTTATAAGTATAACCCAACCTTATAACCTGTGTTTCGTAATAATTATTACTGGTGTAACTAAAAGTTTCTCCTTTAATAGTCTGCTTAATTACCATGGTGTTAAATAAATCCGTGGCATTAAAAAACACCTCACCTTTACCTTTTTGAATCGTTTTTTTAAGTCCTAAATCTAACGAGAACATAGATTCCCTTTTCCCTTGCGGAATAATATCTGGTGCTAAATAACTGGCTGTTAATTGTGCCTCTAGTTTTTTAGCAAAATGAAAGGTATTATTCAATTTTATAGTTCCAGACGTTACTTTTTGTTTTTCTGCTGAAAAAATATTTTCGCTGGGATATAAATTAACTACTGAAAAAGCATCTATTTGATTGTGATAGGCATTGGCATTTAAGTTGAAGCTATAGACCGGGGAAATCTCTTGTTCATAAACCATTTCAATACCACTGTTATAACTTTTACCAGCATTTTGATAAATGGCATAAATTAAAGGGTCGTTACCAACGGTACTAGAAATTCTTGTGATGGTGCCATTTGCAAAACGATGATAGATAGCGGAATACAAACTCCCAGAATCCCAACTGGTTTTGTAACCCAACTCTAATAAATTGGTAAATTGCGGACGTAAATTGGGGTTACCAACTTTAATGATTTCGGCATCATCGTATTTAGGAAAAATACGAATATCCACTTCATTTGGTCTATCAACCCGCCTGTTATAAAAAATTGATATTTTATTATTTTCGTCAATTTTTTTGGCAAGTCTTACATTTGGGAATGGCTCAAAATAATCATAACCGCCACTTTTATAGGTATTGTGGTCTGGATTTACATAATAATCTAAATTCACATACTCTACACGCAAACCAACCTCAGCTTCATAATTTTCATTTTCAAAAACATAGTTTCCATAAACGGCCGGGATGAGTTCTTTATATTCGGCTTCGCCCCCAGCTTCAATATCCAATGGTGTATTTGTACCGGGAAAGAATTGCATATTTATGGGAATATTCCTTTTTCTAAGTTTTACGCCTGTTTCCAATTTTCCGTAGGTCAATGGTTTTACGTAATCGATATTAAAATCGTAAACCTGTTCATCTGAAAGCAGTTTAAAAGAATTTTCGCTAACAGGTTCATTGGGCAAAAAATTATCAAAAAAATACTTTTCGTCTTCTCTATGGAAGGTGTAATTGAAGCCAAAATTGATATGATGCCCTGCTTCTTTAAATTTATGTGAATAACTGGCGGAAGCCATGGCCGTTATTTTCACTTCATCTTCAAGAAATTGCCAAAGGCGCAAACGCGTGCTTAAATCTTCATTAAAAAAGGGTTGGTCGCCATTATCTATAATCACTTCGGTGCCGTAAAGCCCTGAAACAGTAATGGTGTTTTTATCATCCAAATTCCAATCGATACCAGATTTTAGAGTTGTAAATTGGGTATCTCTATTTCGTTTTGATTGTTGTTTTATAACCGTGCCATCATCATAGGTTCGGGTTACAAATTCATTTTTATTTAAGGTTTCGGTGTACAAATAATCACCTTGAAAAAACACATTGACTTTATTCTTTCTATAATTTAAGGATAATGACGGATTTAGTTTTGGCGTCATGGTGTATTGCGGACGTATGGTTGGCAGGTTTTCCTTCCGTTCCCATAAAGTGCCCAAACCACCTGTAAAGCCTACCTTACCGTTAAAACCTTGTGCTTTGTTTTTTTTGTAAATGATATTGATAATGCCCCCATTACCGTTGGCATCATATTTTGAAGATGGGTTGTTGATCACTTCAATTCTATCAATGGCAGAGGACGGAATATTATCCAGCCCCGATTGATTGCCAAAACCTGTAAGTGCCGTTTGTTTGCCGTCAATAAGCACAATCACTTTATCGTTTCCGCGTAAGGTCACTTTACCATCTTGTACCGTGACACTTGGAAGATTTTGCATGGCCTGCAAAACGGAACCACCACTTTGATTGATATTATCACTTAATGAATAGGTTTTTTTATCCATTTTGGCACTTATTTCATCTTGTTTGGTATCAATAACAACTTCACTTAAAGCGGTAACATCCTCCTCCAATACAACGGTTTTTACATCTAAATAATCCGATAGGCTTCCCACAAAAAGGGCTTGTTTGTGCGATACAAAACCAACACTAGAGATTTCTAAAATATAATTGCCGGGTTTTGTGTTCTCTAAAACAAAAAGGCCATTTTCATTACTCGCCGTCCCGGTCACAAACACACTGTCTTGCTTTGTTTTGAGAATAATGTTCGCAAATGGCAAGGGATTTTGAGATGTTTTTTCAATAACGCTACCAGAAATGGTCACGCTATTTTGGGCAAATGTTGCTGTGGAAAAGTATAGGACAGCAACAAGTAGAAGTATCTTTTTTAGCATTATTTTAATTTTTACGCAATAATACTAAGAAATTCTTAAGAGAAACTTAAGATTGCTTTTTCTAATTGAATTCTACAGAAAAAATATGTTTCTGGGCTTTGTAGGCATAAGACAAATCAAAACCATAAAAGTCACATATTTTCTTGACTATAGCGAGCCCCAACCCTGTAGATTGATTGCTTTTGTGTTCCTTATAAAAACGTAAAAACATTTTTTCTGGATGCTGCATAGGTCGATTGCCAAAATTGGAAATCTGGAGTATATCTTTATCAATAGTTATAAGTACATCGCCATGATCGCCTTTATGTTTTATAGCATTTGAAATAAGATTTGTACATAGTGTTTCTGCTAAAAAAGGATCTATGCTTACGTTTAATATAGCATTGAAATGGCATGATATTAGGTTTACACCCAACTCCTTGAAATTTTCTATGATGTTATCAACCATTGTATTGAGATTGACAACCTCTGTATTCACGAACTGATTGTTATCGATTTTTGTGAGCAGGGCAAGGCGTTTATTTAGCATTTTTAAACGTTGGATGTCTTTTTGAACGGATGTGATCTGCTCAAACTGCTTGTCATTAATGGCATGGTCATTTATAATGTTGTCAATCTTTGCTTGGATAATCGCCAAAGGGTTTTGTATTTCGTGCGATACATCTTCAGTAAACTGCTTTAGGGTTTCGTAATCCAGCTTAACCTTATTGGTCAACGCTTCTATTTCATTTTTCAATTCAGAAAACTCCAATACATCACTATCAACCAATTTTAAAGGTTGGTTGGATTGCAATGAAAAGGACTTCATTTGCTTTAGGTTTTCAAAAAATGGATGCCATATTTTTAAATTTCCAGCGGTATTGAAATAAAACAAGAAAAGGAACGCCAAAACAAAAACAACCATATTGGCGATACCAATGGCGAATAGGATATTTTCAGACTCCACCACCAGCGTACGCACCGTGATTTTGTAGTTTTGGTTATTTATGTTTTTAAAAGTAGATAGTTCCCTAAAAAGTTCCATTTCATCTTGCGAGGGATCGTAAATCAAGGTATCCTTTAATATTTGGGAACGAAGGGTTGTTACTTTTTTAATTTCTGATATTGGTGGTAAGGTATATTCCAAAGGATTATCCTTCAATGCGCTATGTATTCTAGCTTCCGTTGAAAATAAAGACTCTTCAACTTCAGATTGCAGCAAATTTCTAGTATAAAAATAAAGTACTACAACACTTAAAACAGCAAAAACCAATCCCGTGAACAGGAACATCTTGGATGTTTTTTTTATGAGTTTTGTTTTTGCGACCACGTTTTAATCTTCAATAAATTTATAGCCGCTGCCGTAAGCGGTTTTGATATATTTTGCACTTTCAGCAGTTAATTTTTTTCGTAAATTATTGATGTGCACATAAATAAAATCAAAATTACCCAATAAATCACTATCATCGCCCCAAAGATGCTCTGCTATCATTTCTTTTGAAAGCACACGTCCTTTATTCGAGATAAAAAAGACCAGCAAATCGTATTCCTTTCTTGTTAACGCTATGGCTTTACCTTCTATATATGCTGTTCTGGATTTGGTGTCAATACGTATTTCATTGAATTCAATCATAACATCGCCACCGTACTTACCACGTCTAAGCACCGCATTGATACGGGAATTGAGTTCTGCCAAATGGAACGGTTTTGTAATATAATCATCGGCACCCAAATCCAGGCCCTCCAATTTATCTGTTAAAGAATTATTGGCAGAAATGATAATGACGCCTGCTTTTTTCTTTTCTTTTTTTAAGGTTTTAAGCACATCCAATCCGCTACCAGACACCAAATTGATATCTAGAATAATCACATCATAATCATAGATAGCAGCTTTTTCTGAAGCTTCCCGAAAATCTGAAGCGACTTCACAAATATTACCATCACGTTGCAAATACGTAACGATGGATTGTTGTAAATCAATTTCGTCTTCAGCAATTAGATATTTCATATACTCGTTGTGCATTTTAAATAATGCTAATTTTAATATTGTTAATATTTCTATTG
>CAXBNH010000015.1:0-18690 GCA_963976905.1 uncultured Algibacter sp. | reverse complement strand
GCCTTTAAAACATGACCACCGTCAAAGACGGTGGTTTTTCAATGTGAAATAAACAAAATTGGTGAGAGTGCTTTTTCTTGGGCATTTAGTTGAAATGACAAGCAAAAAACAAAGAGTAATAGTGCTATTTTTTTCATGATGATTGGTTTTATATAGTTTTTAAAAGATTGACTTCTTTCTATTTTTATGAAATTTACAATAAAAATGTATGCTTTTTTAAAAAGCATCTTGTCATTTACTTTAGAATAGTAATTAGGGAAAGCTAAGATGTAGTTTGGTGCGCAAGATCATAAACACCTTAAAGATAGTGAATTATGATAAATACAGCACTTATCTATAATAGATTTTTAAACATTGAAAATAATAGAAATCAAAAAAGCGAACCTTGTTGACAACAAGGTTCGCTTTTTTGATAATGAGATTTCTTTTTTAAGAGGAACTTGTTAAATATGCAATGCTCTATCACCAGTCGCTGCTAAAGCTGCTTCTTTAATAGCTTCTGTAAATGTTGGATGTGCGTGGGACATTCTTGAAACGTCTTCGGCAGAGGCACGGTATTCCATCGCTACAACCGCTTCTGCAATCATATCGGCAGCACGTGCACCAATCATGTGTACTCCTAAAATTTCATCTGTTTTTTTATCGGCCAAAATTTTCACAAAACCATCTAAGTCCATACTCGCACGACTTCTTCCTAAAGCACGCATTGGGAAAGATCCAACCTTGAATTCAACACCTGCTTCTTTAAGTTGCTCTTCGGTTTTTCCAACAGCTGCGACTTCTGGCCAGGTGTAAACCACACCTGGAATTAAATTATAATCAATATGTGGTTTTTGTCCCGCTAAGGTTTCTGCAACAAATACGCCTTCTTCTTCAGCTTTATGGGCCAACATGGCGCCTTTTACAACATCACCTATTGCGTAAATGTTTTTTGCAGAGGTTTGCAGATGGTCGTTGACTTCTATTTGCCCTCTATCTGTTAATTTTACCCCAGCAGCTTCAGCGTTCAAACCATCGGTATAAGGTTTTCTACCAACTGAAACTAAACAATAATCGCCTTTAAACTCAATTTCCTCGCCTTTTTTATTATCTGCTTTCACAATGACTTCATCGCCTTTGCGCTCCACAGATTTCACTTTGTGCGAGATATTGATATTGAATTTTTGCTTTTTTAAAACTTTATTCAATTCTTTGGACAAACCAGCATCCATAGTTGGAATGATTCTGTCCATAAACTCAACAACAGAGACCTCTGCGCCCAAACGCCTGTACACCTGACCCAATTCCAAGCCAATCACACCGCCGCCAATCACAATTAAATGTTTAGGAATTTCTTTAAGCTTCAACGCTTCGGTTGATGTAATAACGCGTTCTTTATCAAGTTTTATAAATGGCAAATTTGAAGGTTTACTACCCGTTGCTATGATGGTGTTTTTTGCTTCAATTTCCGTAGTTTCTTCGCCAGAAATAGTAATGTGCGTAGCATCTTTAAAAGCACCTAAACCTTGATACACATCAATGTTATTTTTCTTCATCAAAAAATCGATACCTCCCGTAGTTTGATCCACCACCGATTGTTTCCTAGCGATCATTTTTTCAAGATTCACTTTTATATCGCCAGGAATTTCAATACCATGTTCTTCAAAATGCTTCACGGCATCTTCGTAATGATGCGAAGAATCCAAAAGTGCTTTACTAGGAATACAGCCCACATTTAAACAGGTACCACCAAGGGTCCTATATTTTTCAATAATGGCCGTTTTCATGCCTAATTGTGCGCAACGTATGGCTGCTACATACCCTCCTGGGCCCGAGCCTATCACGGCTACATCGTATGAATTCATATTATATGATTGAAGTTTTCATTTTAAACAGAAAACCAAAAATACAAATGATTTTACAGAAACCAATAAAAAAAACAGCATTAAAGCCTGTTATTATGGTTAAAATAATGACGTGCATATTAAATTAATTTTTATTCAAAAAAACACTTTTAAAAAACATAACTATATAAAATTATGTAGTTTTGTAACTCATGCAAAAGAACATCAACATACAAAACAAAAAGGCCCGCTTCCTCTATGAAATATTAGACAAATATACCGCTGGCATTGTATTAACGGGTACCGAAATAAAATCCATTAGAAGCAGCAAAGCCTCTATAGCAGAAAGTTTTTGTGAGTTTAATGATAAAGGCGAACTTTTTGTTATTAACGCTACCATTGAAGAATATGCCTTTGGCAATTATTACAACCACAGGCCCAAAGCCGAAAGAAAACTGCTTTTAAACAAAAAGGAGCTCAAAAAACTTTTGAAAGAGGTACAAGCCAGCGGGCTTACCATAATACCGCTACGTTTATTTATAAATGAAAAAGGCTATGCTAAAATAGATATTGCACTTGCCAAGGGTAAAAAACTGTTTGATAAACGTGAAACCATAAAAGACCGTGACAATAAGCGGGACCTTGACAGAATCAAAAAAAGCTACAGATAATTTAATAATCCATTAACGCCAAAAGTTGCAAGGAATCTTTAATTTGTGGCTTTTAAAAAATTTTCAAGATAGATGAGAACATTCACACTAATCATTTTATGGTTTTTAACCGTTTCCATACAGGCACAAGACAAAGAAATGCACATAGATTATTCTGATAGAGTACAAACTTTAGACAGCACGATAGAAACCCTATACGCCGTTATCTCTGGAGAAAAAGGCGCTGAAAGAAATTGGAAATTATTCAAGTATCTTTTTAAACCGGGTGCCAAGCTTATCCCTTCTGGAAAAAATAGTGAGGGCAGGCATTTGGTCAATTACTTATCCCCTGATGATTACATTAAAAAATCAAATGATTGGTTGAAAGAGCAAGGTTTTTTTGAAAAAGAAGTCCATCGCACCATTAACACTTTTGGCAATATTGCCCATGTTTTTAGTACTTACGAAGCTTACAACAGCCATATTGATGAAAAGCCGTTTATGAGAGGCATCAATAGCATTCAACTTTTGAACGATGGGGAAAGATGGTGGATTGTGAACTTATATTGGAGCCAAGAAACTGAGGACAACCCCATTCCAGAGATTTATTCCCCTAAAAAAAGTAATGCAATCAGATACAGTTATGAATAAGTCACTACAAAAAAAGGTTTTATTTTTAGCTATTTCATTTACGTTTTTCTTAAATTTTGCTCAAGAAAACGCTAAACCCATATTTAAAAATGGTGAAGCACAAGTAGTTGAAGCTTTCAATACGCCTGAAAAATGGATACGCCAAGATTTATTTGTTGAAACCACTTTTGACAGCGATGGCGATGGCAAACCAGACCGCATGCACGTAGATGTCACGCGCCCCTACCAAACCGAGACCGAAGGTTTGAAACTTCCTGTTATTTACGAATCTAGCCCATACTATGCTGGTGTTTCACCAGATATTGATGGCGTGTTTTGGAACGTCAATCACGAATTGGGCGAGGCCGCAAAACCACGCGTAAATCCAGAAGTAACACGTTTAGGCAAACGCCCCATTATTTCAAACAGTCAAATTGATATTTGGGTACCCCGTGGGTATATTGTGGTACATTCTTCCTCTCCCGGAACTGGATTTTCACAAGGTTCTCCAACGGTTGGCGGCGATAACGAATCCCTAGCACCTAAAGCGGTTATCGATTGGTTGAACGGCCGTGCCAAAGGCTACACCGAACCTTATGGAAATGAAGAAGTAAAGGCTTATTGGAGTACAGGAAAAGTGGGCATGACGGGTACATCCTATAACGGCACACTTCCTTTAGCCGCTGCAACTACAGGTGTTAAAGGCTTGGAAGTGATTATTCCTGTAGCACCGAACACATCGTATTATCATTATTACCGTTCCAACGGATTGGTGCGCTCGCCAGGCGGTTATTTAGGTGAAGATATTGATGTGCTGTATGATTACATCCATAGTGGCGATGTATCCAAACGTCCGCACAACAACGCCGTAGTGAGAGATACCGAAATGAAAAACGGTATGGATAGAATTACGGGCGATTATAACGATTTTTGGGCTGGCCGTGATTATTTAAACGATATGGCACCTATGAAAGCCGCTTTATTAATGTCCCACGGATTTAACGATTGGAACGTCATGCCAGAACACAGCTACCGCATTTACAAAAAAGCCAAAGAAATGGGCTTGGAAACGGGCATTTATTACCATCAATTTGCACATGGTGGTCCGCCGCCATTAGCTATGATGAACAAATGGTTTACACATTATTTATTTGGTATTGAAAATGGCATTGAAAATGAAGAAAATAAAGCGTGGATAGTTCGTGAAAATGATGACCCCAGCAATCCAACACCTTATAAAGACTACCCTAATCCAGAAGCTAAAAATGTGACATTTTATTTGACTAGTGGCGCTCCAGAATTAGGTGGCCTAACAAAGGATAAACCATCCCTTCAAGTTAAGGAAACCTTGGTTGATAATTATTCTTTTGATGGCGAAGCTTTAGCAAAAGCAGAAAACACAAACCATCGCTTGCTATATGTTACACCTAAACTCTCCAAAGATTTACATATTTCGGGCGTGCCAAAAATCACGATTAAATTGGCGAGCAGCAAACCCGCTGCCAACCTATCGGTTTGGTTAGTTTCATTGCCATGGAACGAAGGCAGAAACACCAAAATAACCGACAACCTTATTACCCGTGGTTGGGCAGACCCACAAAACTATAAATCGCTAACTGAAAGCGAACCCCTAAAACCCGGTAAGTTTTACAACGTATCCTTTGAGTTAATGCCAGACGACCAAATTATAAAAGCAGGACAACAAATAGGCTTGATGATTTTTTCAAGTGATAAAGATTTTACCTTGCACCCAAAACCTGGTACAGCATTGACCGTGGATTTGGATGGAACTAGTTTGACTTTACCTATTGTTGGTGGGGTTGATGGATTTTGATTAACTAATTTATTATACAGAACTATCATAATGGGCAAAAAACTTCCTGAAATAACACTAGAATTACAAGACTTCATTAAAGAGCAAAAAATATTCTTTGTAGGAACAGCAGCTGCAGATGGTCGTGTTAATATATCACCTAAAGGTCATGACACGCTTCGAGTTTTAAGTCCGAATAAAGCGGTTTGGTTAAACTTAACTGGAAGCGGAAACGAAACCGCAGCGCATCTTTTAAAAAACGACCGAATGACTATTATGTTCTGTGCATTTGAGGGTAAACCACTTATTTTAAGACTTTATGGTTCTGCTAAAATTTACCACGAACGTGATACCGAATTTAAAAAATACATCCATTTATTTGAAGAAAACGTAGGCTCTCGTCAAATTATTGAACTCGATATTGATTTAGTACAAACATCATGCGGTTTTGCCGTACCCTTTATGGATTTTAAAGAAGAACGCGGTGTACTAAATTCATGGTCTGAAAAACAAGGCAAAGAAAAAATTGAAGCATATTGGCAAGAAAAAAACACAAAAAGTATTGATGGTTTTCAAACCAAGATTTTAGAGAATTAATTCTTATCCTCCAACAACGGTACAAACCTAAATTCTCCAAATTCATGCTGCTCAAATTCTTTTGTACCATTTCTAATAAACAAGGTCATGGTTTGCACATCATCACCCACGGGAATTACCAGCCTACCTCCTATTTTTAGTTGACTCAATAAAGGTTTTGGCACAAAAGGCGCACCTGCAGTTACTATAATACTATCAAAAGGCGCTTCTTCTTTTAAACCTTTATAGCCATCGCCAAAAATGAGTTTTTTAGCCCGATAGCCCAATTGTGGTAAAAACTTGCTGGTTTTTTTAAAGAGTTCCTGTTGGCGCTCAATACTATAAACTTTAGCGCCAAGTTCACATAATACAGCAGTTTGGTAACCACAACCCGTGCCTATTTCAAGAATTTTATCTTCTTTTTTAACTTGCAACAATTCGCTTTGAAATGCCACCGTATAAGGTTGCGAAATGGTTTGGTTTGCCGCAATAGGGAATGCTTTATCTTGGTAGGCATGGTCTAAAAACCCAGAATCCATAAACAAATGCCTGGGTACTTTCCCTATGGCATTCAAAACTTTTTCATCTGTTATTCCTTTGGTTACTAAAATACTAACCAGTTGTTGGCGCAATCCCTTATGTTTAAATGTATCTTTCAATATTGGCGACGTTTTTCAAGCCTAAAAATAATCAAACATTTTAAGCTTAAAAGGATTAATTGATATTTTATTTTCTACGAAAACGGATTCAAAATTCAGCACAATGGAATCATATTTTATAAAACAAACCACGAATTCACTAATCTCTTAGATTTGAATTGAGATTAAAAAAAAATTGTACTGATTTTCAAAAAATCTATAGATTTTTTATTCGTGAATATTTTATCCATTGCCCCATCATCTGTTTTATTTGTGTATTAGTGATAAATCAATTTCAAAATAAGATGTGATTCTGCCCTAAAAATTTAGTTGTAAATAAATGGAATTCGTACGTTAATTATCTTATTTTTGTTCAAAACGTTATAAAATATGTTAAAAGCTGGCGTACTTGGTGCAGGTCACCTCGGAAAAATCCATTTAAGACTTCTTAAGCAATCTGAAGAATATGAATTGGTTGGTTTTTATGATGCCGATGCCTCCAATGCTAAAAAAGTAGAAGCCGAATTTGGTTATAAATATTTTAATTCCATTCAAGCCCTTATAGATGCTGTGGATGTCGTAGATATTGTAACGCCCACGCTATCGCATTACGAATGTGCGAAGCTTGCCATTTCTAAAGGAAAACATATATTTATTGAAAAACCCATTACCAATACTGTAGAGGAAGCCGAACATATTAGAGAACTTTTGGCTAAAAATAATTTACGCGGACAAGTGGGCCATGTGGAACGTTTTAATCCTGCATATTTGGCGGTAAAAGACGATATTAAATCGCCCATGTTTATTGAAACACACCGATTGGCAGAATTCAATCCGCGCGGCACCGATGTGCCTGTGGTGTTGGATTTGATGATTCATGATATTGATATTATTTTAAGTATTGTAAAATCAAAAATCAAAACAATTTCGGCAAGCGGCGTCGCTGTTATTAGTGATACGCCTGATATTGCCAATGCGCGATTGGAATTTGAAAACGGTTGTGTTGCCAATTTAACGGCCAGCAGGATTTCACTTAAAAAAATGCGAAAAGCACGGTTCTTTCAAAAGGATGCTTATATATCTGTTGATTTTTTGACCAAGAAATGTGAAGTAGTTAAAATGAAAGATGCACCAGAAAACCCTGGGGATTTTGATATGGTTTTGCAAAATGCAGAAGGCATAAAAAAACAGATTTATTTTGACAACCCTAAAGTGGCAAACAATAACTCTATTTTAGATGAATTGGAAGCTTTTGCACATGCCATTAACAACAATACAACACCTGTTGTTACCTTGCACGATGGTACAGAGGCTTTGCGGGTTGCTACGCAGATTATTGCTTGTTTTTAAATAAGTTAGTAATAATTTAAAAACATATAAACCAAAAATTTGACAAATGGAAAATAAATGGATATTTTTAATAGCAATACTGATTTTCTTAACATTCATTTTTCTTTTCTGGATGCTGACGAGTGGCTATTCTAAAAAAGAATATGGCATAAAAATGTGGAAACATTGGCCTGCAAGATTATCATATTGGCAAGCTGCAATATTATATAGTACGGGATTTACTTCTATAACAATGTTTCTTTTAAAATCGACACATGTTCTGACTTTTTAGAAGTATAAAAAGACTCCCTCCTTTTGAGGGAATGAAAAAAACTACCTATTCAATGAAACACATAGCTGTTATAGGAGCAGGTACCATGGGAAACGGTATTGCCCATACCTTTGCCCAAAACGGTTTTAAAGCGCAACTTATAGATATTAGTGAGGAAGCCCTTCAAAAAGGCATGGCTACCATTGCTAAAAACTTGGATCGGATGGTTTTAAAAGAAGCCATTTCCGAAGCAAAAAAAAACGAGACGCTTTCAAATATTTCAACCACTACTAATTTAAAGGAAGCTGTTAAACAAGCCGAATTGGTTGTTGAAGCCGCTACTGAAAACATCAATTTAAAACTGGATATTTTCAAACAATTGGATGCCGCGTGCCCAACGGAAACCATTCTGGCAACCAACACCTCATCCATTTCCATTACCGAAATTGCTGCTATTACCAACAGACCCGATAAAGTGATCGGGATGCATTTTATGAATCCCGTGCCCATGATGAAATTGGTAGAAGTTATAAAAGGCTACAGCACCAGCGCATCTGTTTCCAAAACCATTATGGAACTTTCTAAAACCTTAGATAAAATCCCCGTTGAAGTTAATGATTACCCCGGTTTTGTAGCCAACCGTATTTTAATGCCAATGATTAACGAATCTATTGAAACCCTTTACAACGGTGTAGCTAACGTAAAAGACATTGATACGGTTATGAAATTAGGTATGGCACACCCTATGGGACCTTTGCAATTAGCCGATTTTATTGGGTTGGATGTTTGCCTGTCTATATTAAATGTGATGTATGATGGTTTTAAAAACCCCAAATATGCGCCTTGCCCGTTATTGGTCAATATGGTAAAAGCGGGTAGATTGGGCTTAAAATCTGGCGAAGGTTTTTATGATTATTCTGAAAACAGGAAAGCGGAAAAACCCTCAAAACAATTTTTAAAAAGATGATTGCAACAAAACCGTTTAGCCTTTCCCAAAAAGAGTATCGGAAAATCATATTAAGCAAGCGATTAAAAAAATCTTGGTGGCTTTATTTATTGATGTTTTTGTTCGGTATATTATATCTTAAAAAATTTGGCGAAGACAACTTTAGTACCTTTTTTACAATTTTTGCTTTTGCCTACCCTATTTTGTCCATAGTGTACCTATATTTTTGGAGTAGTTCCAAGGGTCATAATCCTATTTTCAATGAAACAAAATTATCATTCGATACGGATTATTTATATTTTGAAAGGAACGGAAATGAATCCAAACTAAAACCAAATACCATTCAAAAAACAATCTCAAATGCGAACTATTGGATGCTCTATATTTCCAAAGGACAATTTATTTATATTCCTAAGAGCATATTTTATTCCAACGAAGATTATGAACGTTTTTCTAGTTTAATCCATCTAAAATAAGCATTTTAATAAGTGTTTAAAAAATAGCTTAACAAATGTCAATAAAGCAAAATCTCAACCAAATACAATCTACACTTCCAAACCACGTAACATTAGTCGCTGTTTCAAAAACAAAACCCGTAAGCGATTTAATGGAAGCCTATAATGCAGGACAACGCATTTTCGGAGAAAACAAAATACAGGAAATGGTGGAGAAACACGAAACCATGCCAAAAGATATTGATTGGCACATGATTGGGCATGTGCAAAGCAATAAGGTAAAATATATGGCACAGTTTGTGAACTTAATCCACGGGGTTGATAGTTTCAGTTTACTGAAAGAAGTAAACAAACAGGCAAAAAAACATGATAGAATTATTGACTGTTTGTTACAGATAAAAATTGCTTCGGAAGATTCTAAATTTGGAATGGACAAAGGTAAAACTTCAGAAATCTTGCAATCAGAAGCCTTTTCAAAATTAAAAAACATTAACGTCGTTGGTGTTATGGGTATGGCCACTTTTACAGAGGATGCTCAACAGGTAAAAGACGAGTTCACCTTCTTAAAAAATATTTTTGATGCGCTAAAACCGCTTAAATCTTTTAACTTTAACCCCGAAATTATTTCTATGGGCATGAGCGGCGATTATCAGCTAGCGATTGATTGTGGCAGTAACATGATTCGGGTGGGGAGTAGCATTTTTGGAAGTAGAGATTATTCAAAATAACAAAAAACGAATAAACGCATAAACAATTTTTGTACGCAATACTAGACATAGAAACCACAGGAGGCAAGTTCAATGAAGAAGGCATTACAGAAATTGCCATCTACAAATATGACGGCCATGAAGTGGTAGATCAATTCATAAGCCTTGTAAACCCAGAGCGCGAAATCCAACCTTTTGTGGTAAACCTCACGGGCATAAACAGCAATATGCTGCGCAATGCACCTAAATTTTATGAGGTGGCAAAACGTATTATTGAAATTACTGAGAACACTATTTTAGTGGCACATAACGCCGATTTTGATTACAGGATTTTGTGTACCGAATTCAGAAGGCTCGGCTATGATTTTGAAAAACCATCGCTTTGCACCGTGGAATTATCAAAAAACTTGATACCCGACCAAGCTTCTTACAGTTTAGGAAAATTAGTTAGATCGTTGGGGATTCCCGTAACCGACAGGCACCGTGCCTCGGGCGATGCATTGGCAACCGTGAAACTATTTAAAATGCTGCTTGATAAGGATACCTCTAAAAGCATCATTCAAAAATCCATTCGGTTAAATCCTAAAAAACAATTAGAGCCCCGGCACATTGACATTATTGCAAGCCTACCCTCCATCACTGGGGTTTATTACATCCACAATGCCAATGGCGACATTATTTATATTGGCAAAAGTAACAATATAAAAAAACGCATCAATCAGCATTTTACCAATACCAATCATAAATCAAAGCGCATTCAGCTTCATGTGGCATCAGTTACTTATGAAGCGACCGGAAGTGAATTGGTAGCACTTTTGAAAGAAAGTGAAGAAATAAAACGAAACAAACCTATTTACAACAGGGCTTTACGACGCACCGTTTTTACTCACGCACTTTACAGTTTTAAAGATGAACATGGCTACATAAATCTTAAAATTGATGTGGCAGATGGCAGAAAACATCCCATTACCACCTTTAGCAACCGCCAAAGCGGCAAAAGCTTTATGGAAAAAGCTGTTGAAGATTACTCACTTTGTCAAAAATTAACTGACATTTACAAAACCAAAACCAGTTGTTTTAATTACGATATAAAAAACTGTGAAGGTGCATGCATTCAAAAAGAAACGCCCGAATCTTATAACAAACGCGTGGAAGCCCTTATTTATAAGAACAGTTATAAAAACAAAAATATGGTCATTGTTGATAAAGGCAGAGCTATTGATGAACGCAGTGCCATCCTCATTGAAAATGGTGTTTTTAAAGGTCTTGGATTCTTCAATTTAAACTATCAAATCAATAATATAGAGGTGCTAGAATCTATTATAACGCCTATGGAAAACAATAGAGATACCCAACACATCATTCAAAGTTATTTGCGTAGAAATAAAAAAGTAAAGCAAATTGTTTTTGACAAAGTTTAAATTTCCTAAAACCTATTCCAATAGATGAAAAACATCGCTTTCACTTTATTGCTTCTTTCCAACGTATTCGTTTTTTCCCAATCAACTTTTAATTCAGAATCTTACAGCGTCACATTGGGCGATATTGAAACCAACAGGTTTGAAAATGATTCCACCGCAAATGCTTTAGTGATTTACGAAGAAGGTAATAGCTATGTAGATAGAGGTGAATACGATTTAAGAACTGAAGTTAAACACAAGATAAAAATCTTAAAAAGAGCAGGTTTTGATAAGGCAACTGTTACCATTTATCTGTACAATAACAAAAATAATTATGAAAGAGCGGAAGATATTATTGCCACTACATACAATAAAATTGATGGAGAGGTCATAAAAACCCAATTGGAAGCAAAAGATATTTTTAAAGAACAATATGATGACAATTATACCCTTATAAAATTCACGTTGCCAAATATTAAAGAAGGCTCGGTTATAACTTATAGTTATAAACTCATTTCACCTTTTATGTTCAAATATAAAGGCTGGCATTTTCAAGACGATATTCCAAAATTATACAGCGATTATAAAACAAGTGTTCCTGCAAATTGGATATACAACATCAAACTTGTAGGTTACAAACCCTTGGATATAAATACTTCTGTAGTGGAAAAAAATTGCTTGGAAAGTAGCAGGGGCGCTTCTGCAGATTGCAGTATTAACCACTATGCCATGAAAGACATTCCTGCTTTTATAGAGGAAGATTACACAACACATAAATCCAATTATTTAGCCAGAATTGAATATGAACTTAAAACCTTTCAAGGGTTTGATGGCGTCATAAACGATTATACCAAAACATGGAAAACCGTTGATGATGAACTGAAGTCTGAGCCCAGCATAGGCAGGCAATTATCAAAATCTGTTAAAGCTGAAGATTTTCTTGATACTGACATTATCAATCAAACAAATGCCCTAAAAAAAGCAGAAGCTATTTATAGATACGTTCAAGAGAACTATACTTGGAATGAGGAATACCACATCTATAAAGATAATACCATTAAAGACCTCGTTACCAACAAATCGGGCAATGTATCGTCCATAAATATATTTTTGCACAACCTGTTGGAGTCTTGTGAAATTGATGTAAAACCAGTGCTTTTATCTACCAGAAACAATGGTTTTCCCACCAAAATATTTCCTGTAATTTCAGATTTTAATTATCTTATTGTGCAAGCGACTATTGATAATAAAACATATTTACTAGATGCCACAGACCCTTTTTTAAGTTTTGGGCAAATTCCCTTTAGATGCTTAAATGGCTATGGCCGCTTGTTGGATTTTAAAAACGGAAGCGAATGGATGGATATAAACCCTAATGAATTATCGACCGTTCAATACAAAATACTTTTAAATCTTGATGATGAAAACGAAACCATCTCAGGAACCGTATAAGCAAAAAATACTGGTTATCATGCCCTTTCTTCAAAAAAAGCATATTACGCTAATAACGAATCTTATGTAAAAAATCTTCAAGATAAATTTCCCAATGCTGAAATAAACAATCATAAGCTTATAAGTGAAAGCCAAACAAGTTTTGATTTTTTTGAAACCTACGATATGGAACTCCCAATAGAAACCACTGGAGACAATATCTACCTAACCCCATTTTATATAAAATTCTTCAAAGAAAACCCTTTCAAACTCCAAGAACGCACCTACCCTATTGATTTTGGATATCAAGACACTTACAACTATATGTTTAAAATTGATTTTGGAAACACCTATACGGTTCTTGAAAAACCAGATGATGTGGTGCTAGTACTTCCCAATAAAAAGGGACAAATACGTTTTTCTTCTCAAATACTGGATAACGCCGTTACTATCAATTTTAGGATAGATTTTAAAGACACTATTTACGGCCCCGAATACTACCCTTTTTTAAAGGAATTCATGAGCAAGATTATTGACATCCAAAACAATTCTTTAATACTCTTAAAGAAGAAGTAGTTTTCTTTTTCATATTTTTACTAAATGATTAAACCAGAAAGAAAACATTGGAAAACAAAACTTCATGACATTATTTATGAGGCAGACACCCCTGCCGGTAAATTATTCGATGTTATTTTGTTATTTACCATTATAGCCAGTATTGTATTGGTTATGTTAGAGAGCATAAAAAGTTTTGATGCTAGGTACCATGCGTTTCTCAATATTTCAGAATGGTTCATTACCATCTTGTTTACCATAGAATATATTGCGAGGATCATTTCTGTTAATAAACCTCTTAAGTATATTGCCAGTTTTTATGGTATCATTGATTTGCTTTCCACAATCCCCAAATACATATCGCTTTTATTAGGAGGAATACACGCACTTGCTGCTTTACGGGCGCTTCGATTGCTTCGCATTTTCAGGATTTTAAAACTGGCTCGTTATTTGGGCGCTTCAAATATGCTAGCCACAGCTTTAAAAGCTAGTCGTGCCAAAATTTTGGTTTTTCTATTTGCAGTTCTTATTCTGTCCATCATTTTCGGCACGCTTATGTACTTAATTGAAGGTGAATCAAGTGGGTTTACAAGCATTCCCGTAAGTGTATATTGGTGTATTGTAACCCTTACCACAGTTGGCTTTGGAGATATTGCACCCGTCACGCCCATTGGGCAATTGATTGCTGCGATTATCATGATTATGGGTTATGGCATTATTGCAGTCCCCACAGGTATTGTATCGGCAGAATATACGGCCCAAAACAAATCCGAGAACCCACAAAAAAAAGATATAGTGCACCTCAACACACAATCCTGCCCCAATTGTTCAGCTGAAAAACATAAAGATAACGCCGAATTTTGCTATAAATGTGGCCATAACCTACACCATGCCTAAACACCTCATTTCCATCGTTGGGCCTACTGCCATTGGCAAAACAGCTTTAAGTATCAAGCTAGCCAAGTATTTTGATACCGAAATCCTTTCTGCAGATTCCCGACAATTTTTTAAGGAGATGAGTATTGGTACTGCAGCACCCTCTTTGGAAGAATTAACCGCAGCAAAACATCATTTTATCCATCACAAATCCATTGAAGATGCTTACAGCGTTGGTGCTTTTGAAAAAGAAGCTTTGCAAACATTGGAAATGCTTTTTAAAGAGAAAGACATTGTTATTATGGTTGGCGGTTCTGGTCTGTACGTGGATGCCGTTACAAAAGGACTCGATGATTTTCCTAATGTAGATAGTAACATTAGGAAAACCCTCAACAAAAATTTAGAAATCAAAGGACTAGCACATTTACAAAAACAATTAAAAGTTCTAGACATCCAAAGCTATGAAACGATTGCCATTGAAAACCCGCACCGTGTTATCCGTGCTTTGGAAATCTGCATTGGCACAGGAAAACCGTATGCATCTTTTTTGAAAAAAGAAAAAATCAAACGTGATTTTGAAACCATAACTATAGGATTGACTGCCGATAGGGAACTGATTTACAACCGCATCAATCAGCGGGTTGACAATATGATGGACGCAGGCTTGTTGAATGAAGTCAAGACATTGTTTCCTTTTCAGCATTTAAACGCCCTAAATACCGTTGGTTACAAAGAGCTTTTTAATTATCTGAACGGCGAATGGCCTTTGGATTTTGCTGTTTCAGAAATAAAAAAAAACACACGGCGCTTTGCAAAGCGCCAACTTACGTGGTTTAAAAGAAACGACAATACGTTGTGGTTTGATTATTTATCTCATTTGGATAGTATTGTAAGCCAAATTGAAGCTAAACTTAAATAATTCACAATTACAATAGCCTTAACTTTTTCATCTATTTCATTTTCATATCATTGTTCGAATAAAGCAATCACATGAACTATTTTTACTCTGGAGTTTTCTTTTTTATCACAAGTTTTATGTTTTCCCAAAACATTGAAATGAATGGAACTATCATAAATTCCATTACCCAAAAGCCCATTGAATTTGTGAATATTGGTATTTTGAAAAAGAACAAAGGAACGATTTCCAATAAAAATGGTGTTTTCAACTTAACCCTTGATGGTACATTTAAAAACGATACCCTTACCATAAGCCATTTAGGCTATCATTCACAAATAATCCCAATAAAAAACGAAAAGAACCTGAAAATTTATCTCGCTCCAAAAACCAACGATTTGCCCGAAATAATACTGACAAATAAAAAGAAACGTACACGGAAAATTGGTATTAAAAGTTACAATCCGTTTTTATGGCTTGGTGCTATTTCAAAAGATAATGATATTATTGAAATCGCACAGAAAATAAATATCCCTGATAGAAAATGTTAATTTTAATTTGAGAAGCGGGTTTACATCTGATAGTGCCTACGTTAGGGTCAACTTTTATAAAAATGAAAACAATGCCCCTGGGCAACGTATTATATTTCAAAACATTATTGAAAACACAAAAATTGAACCTGGTTGGATTCAAATGGATTTAACAAAATATGCCGTTTACATTAAAGAAGATTTTTTTGTTGCCTTGGAGTTTATTCCAGATTTCCACAACACTAACGAAGTGTATTTAGGAGCGATATTGACCAAAGGAAAAGGCTATTCAAGACGAAGCAGTCAAGGCACATGGAACAAACTCCAAGGCGCTTCCACCATCAATGTCGAAATTGAGTTTTGAAATCCAAAAACATTCAAATATTATTTGAAGGAGTTCATAATCCATTTGCTTTTTAGCTATTTTTGATGTAAACAACCAACAGGTTTATGTTAGATTTTTTATTGACAAGCGATGCCATTATGGCGCTTTTGACCTTGACTTTCCTAGAAATCATTTTAGGGATAGATAACATTGTTTTTATTTCCATAGCAGCCAATAAATTACCAGAAGACAAACGGAGCAAAGCAACCAATATTGGATTGCTTTTGGCGATGGCACAGCGCATTGTCTTATTGCTTTTTGTGTCTTTTTTAGTAGGTTTAAAAGAACCTTTTTATACTATTGAAACCAGTTGGCTACACATGGGCGTAAGTTGGCAAGCCATTATTTTATTTGGTGGCGGACTGTTCCTGATTTATAAAAGCACTTCTGAAATACGCGAAAAAGTAGAGGATCCAACCCATGATGAAAACGAATTAAAAGGAAAGAAAATCAAAAGTTTATCTCAGGCTATAGTGCAAATCATGCTTATTGATTTTATCTTTTCAATCGATTCTATTTTAACGGCTGTGGGGATGACCAATGGCCTGCACCCCAACCACAATTACAATTTGGTTTTGATGATTATTGCAGTGGTCATCTCCATTGGTATTATGATCGGTTTTGCAAATCCCATCCGTAAATTTATTGACACGCACCCAAGTATGCAATTATTGGGTTTGGCATTTTTAATTTTGATTGGTTTTATGCTCATTACAGAAGCTGCACATTTATCGCACACTAAATTTTTCGGAAATACCGTAGGTGCTATTCCTAAAGGCTATCTATATTTTGCCATTGCATTTTCACTTTTTGTAGAGTTTTTGAATTTCAGGATAAACAAAAAGCAAATTAAAAAATAATCAGTTTTTAATCAATTCAACTAAAACCGGTTCGTGGTCTGATAACTTTAATTCAAAATTTTCATGTGAAACAACCTCAAAAGTATCATCAACCAAAACATAATCCAACCTTAAGGGATATTTAGATAACAAATTATAGGTGGTGCCCAAACCAAAACCCGCTTCAACAAATGTATCCTTTCTTCCCTTTTTTAATGATTTATAGGTGGACGAAAATTGGGTGCTGTTAAAATCGCCACAAATAATTATAGGTCCTTTAAAGTTTTTGGAATGCTGCATAATCATTTCTACTTGATCGATTCGCATTTTTTGGGCTATTGAAATCGTTTTGAAAAGTTCAGAACGCCTATTTGCATACGATTTACTTCCTTCTAATTTAACCGAAAAAGATTGTAAATGCACATTATAAATTCTTATGACATCTTCTTTATATTCAACATCAACAAACATGGCATTATTAAGTGTATTAGTAAAATCGACATAACCCTTATTAACAATAGGAAATTTAGAAAGCACCAACTGTAAAGATTTAGCTACTCCTTCCCTATAACCTAAAAAATGGTAAGGATAGGTTTCAAAATTCCTAAAATCGGAATATGAAAACTCTTGAAACATGACAATATCAGTATCACGATCTTCAACAAAACCAACTATTCTTTTATCAACATCTTTCTGGTTAATTTCATTATTTTCATTCAAGCCTCTAACATTATAAGTCAATAGCGAAAAAGAATCGTCAGTTAGTTTTTCTTTTTCAACGTTAAATTGAACAAAAGAACTGAAACAAAGAAAAAAAACAATCAAACCCAAAAGAGGCACAAATAAAAATCTGCTTTTTTTAATTGACCAATACAGGAGAATAACCATATTTAACAGAGCCAATATTGGAAAACTTATGGAAAAAGTAAAAGCAAAAATATTACTACCGGTCAAAACAAAAACACATCCTAACAACAATGATAAAGCCATTAAAATAGTTAAACCATAATAGAGTTTTAACCTCGAAGTTTTATTGCGAATAAAGCTTAACATATATAAACGACGTTTTAAAACAAGGTTATTTGTCCTTTATCGTCCATTCCAGTAATATCAGAATCATTGGTATCATCATTATCATCCAGATTATTATCCAGCTGTTGGGATTTTTGTTCAGAATCATCGTTTGGCTGATCTTCTGAAGGCACTTCGGTTTCATCAACCACATCCAAATCATCAGCATGTACTTCTTCTGGTGCTTCGTATGGTTGGGATTCCAACAAGTTTATTTGCTTGACTTTAAAAGTAGTCAACGTATTCCCTATGGCCTTAATACCTTTTACAGCAATAAATTCTTCAAGATTAATTTCCTGATTTTCTTTTTGGTCTTTGCCTCGTTCTTTACCAAAAACAACTTCTGCCATCGGCTTCCAATCGGTAGAAACAATTTCTAATTGCGATTTATCGTGTTCGGTAATAAAGAGTTCCTCTTTATTTTCATTTTCAATCAAAAAGCGTTTCACAAAATAACGTTCCTTTTCGCCATCATAATACACCGCAGAAATGGGTTTTTTAGGAATCCATTTTTCAAGTACTATCATATCATCCTCAAAATGGGACGTTAGCTCTGGCAAAATGGTTTTGACAGTACCAGATTGGGTTATGATCAAAAGGCGATCTTCACCCCTAAATTCACCTATAAGTTCGCCTCTTCCATCAACATTTAACCGCTGCACCGTATCATCAAACCAAATTCTTCTAGGTTTTAACGTAGAAATTCCTCTTTCCTTTAATTCAATTTTTTTAACGCTATATTTAGTTACCAAATTCCCTTTGGAAACACGTCCTTTTATAAGAATATCAGAGAAATCAATATCCCATTTCAGTTTTTTGATACTGCCTACCTGACGAAGCAACACCGTAATAACTTCGGCTTCCCCATTA
>CAXBNH010000014.1:0-18690 GCA_963976905.1 uncultured Algibacter sp. | reverse complement strand
ACCACATATCAAATTGTATTACCGTAAAAAACGGGTCGCATATTATGATTATCAATAAATATAAATGGTTCAATGCCAATTTGCCCCGTATTATTTTAGAAAACTAAACATATTTTTTTACCTTTAATAAAAACTTTTTAATGATGAAGAACATAGAGAGAATGCTAGCATTTGTTGGGTTATTAAGTTTATCTGCGTTATTTATTTATGCCCTCCAGGACGCCCCGACCGATGAGAATTTTGAAACAAAAATAATCAATGGATACAACGTATATGCGTTGCAAGTGCCAGATGATCTGAATTTTGCCGGTGAGCTTATGCCGCTTAAAGATCCAGATGTTTATGAGCGCATGGACAGGGAACTGTTGGTCAATACCTATTGGCAATCCAATGGGTTGTTGATGTTTAAACGGGCAAAAAAGTGTTTCCCCATTATTGAGCCTATTTTAAAAAAACATGGTATTCCAGATGATTTTAAATATTTAGCAGTCATAGAAAGTGGTCTGACCAATGTGGTTTCCCCGGCTGGAGCTCGTGGTATTTGGCAAATTATGCCAGCGACCGCTAAAGAAAACGGGTTGGAGGTTAATGATAATGTAGATGAACGTTATAATCTAAAAAAGTCAACCGAAGTGGCCTGTAAATATTTATTGAAATCTAAAGAGGATTTGGGCACATGGACGCTAGCTGCCGCAGCTTATAATGCAGGCAATACAGGGGTTTCAAGACGATTAGAAGAACAAGACGTAACAGATTATTACGACCTACTATTAGGAGAGGAAACGGGCCGTTACCTGTTCAGGATCGTTGCTTTAAAAGAAATTTTAAGCCATCCAGACACTTATGGTTTCAATTTTAGGGAAAAAGATTTATATGACAATGTGCCAACATACACCGTAAAAGTTGATACTGCGGTAACAGATTTTTCCAAATTTGCTAAAAATTTTGGCATTAACTATAAAATACTTAAAATCCATAACCCCTGGTTGCGTGAACCAAATCTTAACAATAGATCTAGAAAACTATACGAAATTGAAATCCCTAAAGCGGGCTATTACAATTAATTTGTATGCTTGATTATATAAAAGCTGAATACTGGAACGTTTTTGTTGTTTTTAATTACATAGTTGCGGTTTCAGCTATTATAACTATTCTTCTTAAAAGTATAAATCCCAATAGAACGGTTCCGTATATAGTTTTGCTTGTTTTGTTTCCTTTTTTGGGATTGTTGGTTTATTATCTTTTCGGACAAGAATATAGAAAAAACAAGATTTTCAATAGGAAAAACATCCTAAACCAGAGCATAATAAAATCAATTAAAAAAGATGTCCAGTTTAATAGTGAAGAAATTAAACGGGTTGATGATTATTTAGGTGATAAAGTAAAGCTTGTCAAGCTTCTTTATAACGATGAATATGCACCACTTACATTAAAAAATGATGTGTCAATTATCAATAACGGAAATGATTTGTTTTCAAGATTGATAAAAGATATAAAAGAAGCAAAACACCATATCCATTTAGAATATTATACGCTAATGGACGATACTATTGGTAAAGAAATCATGGGTCTGCTATGTGAAAAATCTAAATCAGGTGTTGAGGTAAGGTTGTCTTATGATGATGTGGGTAGCAAGATTTCTTCTAAAATGAAACGTAAAATGGATAAAAATGGTGTTATGCATTTTCCGTTCATGCCAGTTGTTTTCAATAAGTTTACTGGTAAGATGAATTACCGAAACCATCGTAAAATAGCCATTATAGATGGAACTGTGGCCTATGTGGGCGGTATGAATATTTCAGATGAATATTTGAATAATAAAGAAGATGATTCTTTTTGGCGAGACACCCATTTAAGGATAATTGGCGAGGCCATTAAGTCGTTGCAAATTCATTTTTTTACCACATGGAGTTTTGTCTCCAACTCTAAAGTTGAAATAGACAAATCATATTTTCCTGAAATTGCGTGTGAAAAAAATGTGGGCGTACAAATAGCGGCAAGTGGTCCCGATACAGATTGGGCCAATATTATGGAGTCCATATTAACTGCTATAACCCTTGCGAAAAAATATGTTTATATTACTACACCTTATTTTGTGCCTAATTTAGAAATCCTTACAGCCATGCAAATGGCCTCAAGAAGCGGTGTGGATGTTAGGCTTATTATTCCTAAAAACTCCGATTCATGGGTAACCAAACATGCTACAAATTCATATCTAGAATCGTTATTATTGGCAAATGTAAAGGTATATCACTACACTAAAGGTTTTGTGCATGCTAAAACCATGGTTGTTGACGACATATTTTCTACTGTTGGCACCTCAAATATGGATTACAGAAGTTTTTATGTGAATTTTGAGGTAAATGCCTTTATATATGATATTGATAAAAGCAAAACCTTAAAACAACACTTTTATGAAGATCTTGGTAATAGTGAACTGATAGATCGGGAACGTTGGCTGAGCAGATCTAAATTACAAAAGGCTTACGAGTCTTATTCCAGACTTTGGGCGGCTTTGATTTAACCTCTACGTTTCTGGGCCCTCACAGAACCTCCAGCGCCATAATGTTGGTTTGGACCCACGGCACGTTTCATGTTCTCTTTCATCATTTTAATTTGGTCGGCCAGCATGCCTTGCTTATCTAATTTTTGAGCCTCTGATAGTAATTTTTGTGCTTCTTGTTTTCTGCGTTTTGAAAAAGCAATACCAGATAAGTTCAGTTTCGCCATGGCCAAATCATGGTCCATGGACAATCCCAATTGAATGGCTTTTCTAAAATATTTTTCGGCCTCATTGATATTGGTTTGAGAAACCATCAACCCGTGTAAATAGTTGTAATAACCTTGTTGTTTTTTTACCAATGCATTTTCTGGGTTTTTGATTTTGTCAAGCCATTTTTTAGCCCCATCAAAATCCTGTTTGCGCAATCTTAAAAATGCCAATAAAATAAATTCATTTTTAAAATAAAGGAAAATAAAAATGAGCGATAAAAGAATAAACATAATACCATTGCCAATTTCGCCTTCTATAAATTGGTAAACAGCATAAGCAATGATACCTGCTGCAATAATAAGTTTTATGATTTTGTTGTACATAGTATGATATAATTTGTAAAATAGATTGAATTTTTGGTTAAAACCAACCCTTAGTAACCTTGATTTTCTTTTTAAAGTACAAAGAAACTAAATTTTTATGGAATGGACTACATACATATTTAACAAAAACAACACTATGAACCCAAATAAATAGTAGCGTTTAGAGCTATTTGAAAAATAAAAATTTAATTAAAAATATTTTTCAGAAATGGTTTGCAAAGTAATAAAGGCTTCGTATATTTGCCCTCGGTTTTACAGAAAGCCATTTTACAGTAAAAATTACAATTTCAGATTTTTAAAGACATAAGATAATGAGTAAAAGAACATTTCAGCCTTCTAAAAGAAAGAGAAGAAACAAACACGGTTTCAGAGAAAGAATGGCGTCTGCTAACGGCAGAAAGGTATTAGCACGTAGAAGAGCTAAAGGAAGAAAAAAAATATCTGTGTCATCTGAAACAAGACATAAAAAATAATGATTAACAATTGTTGATAATATAAAGGTGTTACTTAAGTGTAACGCCTTTTTTTATATCTAATGATTATTATTTTTGTAACAAATTAAAATACAACATATAACCAGTAAAAAATGCCGAAAAATCCAAAGCTTAAATCGATACTAATTATTGGCTCAGGTCCTATTGTAATTGGGCAAGCATGTGAATTTGACTACTCAGGGACCCAAGCGTTGCGGTCGTTAAGGGAAGATGGAATTGAAACCATTCTTATCAATTCCAATCCAGCAACCATTATGACAGATCCAGCTATGGCAGATCATGTGTACTTGCTTCCGTTAACTACCAAATCGATTATCCAAATTTTAAAAGAACATCCTCAAATTGATGCTGTTTTACCAACTATGGGTGGGCAAACAGCTTTAAATTTATGTATTGAGGCAGATGAAAAAGGGATTTGGAAAGATTTTAATGTTGAAATAATTGGTGTAGATATTGATGCCATAAACATTACCGAAGATAGAGAGAAGTTTAGGGAGTTGATGCTTAAAATAGGTATCCCGATGGCACCTCAAGCTACTGCAAGTTCTTATCTAAAAGGAAAAGAAATTGCTCAAGAGTTTGGGTTTCCTTTAATAATTAGAGCCTCGTTTACCTTGGGTGGGGCAGGAGCTTCGTTCGTTTATAAAGAAGAAGATTTTGATGAGTTATTAACACGTGGATTAGAGATTTCTCCAATCCACGAAGTCATGATTGATAAGGCTTTAATTGGCTGGAAGGAATATGAATTAGAACTGCTTCGAGATTCCAATGACAATGTGGTCATTATCTGTTCTATAGAAAATATGGATCCCATTGGAATCCACACAGGAGATTCCATTACTGTTGCTCCGGCAATGACTTTAAGCGACAGAACGTATCAAAAAATGCGTGATATGGCCATCCACATGATGCGCAGTATTGGTGATTTCGCTGGTGGTTGTAACGTGCAGTTTGCGGTTTCGCCAGATGAAAACGAAGATATCATTGCTATTGAAATCAATCCACGTGTATCGCGCTCATCAGCTTTAGCTAGTAAAGCAACGGGTTACCCTATTGCAAAAATTGCTGCTAAATTAGCGTTGGGTTATCATTTAGATGAATTGAACAATCAAATTACAAAATCGACTTCGGCTCTATTTGAGCCGACTTTGGATTATGTCATCGTAAAAATACCACGTTGGAATTTTGATAAATTTGAAGGTTCAGACAGAACTTTAGGACTTCAAATGAAATCTGTTGGTGAGGTTATGGGCATTGGGCGTTCGTTCCAAGAAGCCTTGCACAAAGCAACGCAATCTTTGGAGATTAAACGAAACGGTTTAGGAGCTGATGGAAAGGAAAATAAAAACTACGAGCAGATTATTGAGAAACTTACCTATGCTTCTTGGGATCGTGTGTTTATTATTTATGATGCCATTTCTATGGGAATTCCGTTAAGCAGAATCCATGAAATCACTAAAATAGACATGTGGTTCTTGAAACAATATGAAGAATTATTTTTTCTTAAAAATGAAATTTCTACATACAAAATAGAGACCATTCAAAAAGATCTTTTGCTTGAAGCGAAGCAAAAAGGCTATGGGGATAGGCAAATAGCGCACATGTTGGGTTGTTTGGAAAGCCAAGTGTATAGTAAGCGTGAAGAATTGGGTATTAACCGCGTTTATAAACTGGTAGATACCTGTGCTGCGGAATTCCAAGCAAAAACACCATACTATTATTCAACGTTTGAAAGTGACATGGAAACCGCCGATGGTAAACGCTATGCCGATAATGAAAGCGTGGTTTCAGACAAGAAAAAAGTAATTGTTTTAGGTTCTGGACCAAACCGAATCGGTCAAGGCATTGAGTTTGATTATTGTTGTGTGCATGGCGTTTTAGCTGCTGCGGAATGTGGTTACGAAACCATCATGATAAACTGTAACCCAGAAACGGTTTCAACAGATTTTGATACGGCTGATAAATTGTATTTTGAGCCTGTTTTTTGGGAACATATATATGACATCATCAAACATGAAAAACCAGAAGGCGTTATTGTTCAGTTAGGAGGTCAAACCGCTTTAAAACTTGCTGAAAAATTAACCAAATATGGTGTGAAAATTTTAGGGACCAGTTTTGAATCACTTGATTTAGCAGAAGATAGAGGCTTGTTTTCTAACCTTTTAAAAGAGAATAACATTCCTTATCCACAATTTGACATTGCAACTACTGCCGATGAAGCATCAGCCATTGCAGATGTTTTGGATTTTCCAATATTGGTACGTCCATCTTATGTGCTTGGTGGTCAAGGAATGAAAATCGTTATCAACAAAGCAGAATTGGAAAAGCACGTGGTGGATTTATTAAGCCAAATGCCAGGGAACCAACTCTTGTTGGACCATTATTTGGAAGGCGCCATAGAAGCTGAAGCCGATGCTATTTGTGATGGGGAAGATGTATACATTATTGGTATCATGGAGCATATTGAACCATGTGGAATCCATTCTGGCGATAGTAATGCCATGCTGCCACCGTTTAATCTAGGTGATTTGGTTATGCAACAAATAAAAGACCATACCGTGAAAATAGCAAAAGCACTTAATACAGTTGGACTTATAAATATCCAGTTTGCCATTAAAGACGATGTGGTTTATATTATTGAAGCCAACCCACGGGCATCTCGAACAGTTCCTTTTATAGCAAAAGCTTATGGCGAGCCTTATGTAAACTATGCTACAAAGGTTATGTTGAGAGATAAAAAGGTTAAGGATTTTAATTTCAATCCAAAATTGAATGGCTATGCCATCAAGCAACCTGTATTCTCTTTCAACAAGTTCCATAACGTGAATAAAAAATTAGGGCCAGAAATGAAGAGTACTGGAGAAAGTATCTTATTTATTGATAGCTTGAAGGATGATGAGTTCTATGAGCTATACTCTAGACGAAAAATGTATCTTAACAAATAGAAATAAAAAAAAGCCGCAATTAGCGGCTTTTTTTATTTCCCAATAAGGTCTAATTTTACATTATGGGCTTTTAGCGATTCTATATGGTTCTGTATCTTAAATTCAGATTGCTTAAACTGGCTGATTCTGTTTTTAGCTTGTTCTTGTCTGGCAATACTTCTTGCAAATCTTCTTACCCCTTGCTCTGTTTCTATAATCAAACCTGGAACGGATACGTTTTTTCCCTTTTCATCTTTGGCCACCATGGTAAAATAAGATGAGTTACAATGTCTTTTCTTGCCCGTTCTGATGTTTTCAGATTCTACACGCACGCCAACAACCATAGAGGTTCTACCTGTAAAGTTAACCGAAGCCTTGAGCGTTACCAAATCGCCCACATCAATAGGATTCAAAAAATCGACTTTATTTACGGAGGCAGTAACACAATAATGCCTAGAATGTTTTGAAGCACAAGCAAATGCTATTTGATCCATTAAATTTAAAATATAACCACCATGTATTTTTCCACTGAAATTGGAGTGCGATGGTAACATGAGCTCAGTTATGGTGACTTGAGATTCTTTAACGTACTTAAACATCTATTTTATATTAGTACAGTGTATATTATACCTGTGATTATTGCTATTCCAAAACTGATTAAAGTGCCAATTAATATATACTCTGTAAGCTGTCTGTCTTTGGATTCTTTTAAATCACCAAATCTAAAAACAGATTTTGCGGTAATTAAAAAACCAACGGCTTCCCAGTGGTTTGAAATTATAAATATGAACACTAAGATACGCTCTAAAATACCAATATATTTGCCTGCATCGCTAAGTGATTTGTTATTTTTAACAAGTTCTGAAATATTCCACTTCAAAAAAATGGTTTTCATAATTATTGATACTGGAATTGTTAAAAACAGAAAGCACGTTATCAATAAAATGTTGTTTTCTGTTAAAGCTATAGTTGTAATTGATGTGTCTTTTGAAAAATAAAAGTAACAAAAAACAATAACCAAAACGTGTAGCAATTGATCAATAAAAAACAGCAATCGTTTTGTCTTTTTCTTTTGAAATAGAAGTTTGCCCGCATCTATTATAAAATGCGATATACCAATGATGGCGACAATGCCCCAAAGGGTTAGATCCCAAAGCACAATGCCGGTTAATACAATGTGAATTAAAACATGAAGGTATAATTTGCTGGATTTTAGTTTTCTCTTTTCTTTTTCCTTGACCCATTTTTGAGGTTGTAAAAAGAAATCGCCAATAATATGTGCTAGTAAAAGTTTTATGAGAAGAATCATAAGGTACTTATTTTTTGTCTGTATAAATGGTCCAATTCTAGTATTTCATCAAGATGGGCACGCTTTTGCCTAGTGCTTATCGCATTTTGATTGATGCCAATCACGCGCCCTAATTCACTTTGCAATGCATTGGGTTTTTCTATGCTTAACTTAACAATCTCAGCAGAGTTGACCGTCCAGTTATCCATAACAATAAGTGCCAGCTTAAAGTATAAATTAAGCGTGTCATTTAACTCTGTGTTTTTGGTTTTGATGCTCAAATTCAGTTTTTCTTTTTTTATAACGTCTAGTGTTTCACCAGAAAACACATAGGCATCTCCGGTAGATTCAGCGACCCTGTTTGCGGTATAAGTTTTAGAACCAAAGCCAATAGCTATACGTACATCCAAACCTTTAATGGTTTTTATGCAGGCTTTTATATATACGGCAGCTTTAAAGCTGTTTTGATAATCTTCAATTTCCAGCTGAAAACTATCGCCACGGTATATTTCCCAATCTGATTTGTCAGGGTTTAAAAAAGTCAACGCTTTTTTAAGGGTATTGAGCCATACCTCTGGATTTGACTGGGTTCTTGATTTTACAATATCACCTGTTATAACACTTGTTATCATAATATCACATATTTAAGTGATAAACAAATATATCACATATTTAAGTGATAAACAAATATATTGCTTTTTTGTGTGATAAATGTGTCATCTTATTGGTCTTTTGCTCGTTTTATAATGGCTTCCGGGAGTGATTTTTTTGCTTTAGCTCCTAATTTTTTAATTTTTTCTACACTTGAAATAAGATTGCCTCTACCGTCAACCAGCTTATTCATGGCTGCGGAATAGTCACTTTTTGCAGCATCTATTTTTTTGCCAACACCTGTTAAGTCAGTAACCAAACCTTCAAATTTATCGTAAAGGGCTCCTGCTTGCCGTGCAATTTCAATAGCGTTTTGTTGCTGTTTTTCGTTGTTCCACATAGTGTCAACAGTACGGAGGGTTGCCAACAGAGTAGAAGGTGTTACTATCACAATGTTTTTTTCAAATGCTTTGTTATAAATAGAACTGTCACTGTTTATAACCACCGCAAAAGCAGGTTCAATGGGAATGAACATCAAAACAAAATCTGGTGATTCAATATCATACAGATCTTGATAATTTTTTTCTGAAAGCTGATCGACGTGTTTTTTTACTGAATTTACATGGGCCTTTAAAAATTGTGGTTTGTCGTCATCTTCTGCGTTGACCAAACGTTCGTAATCTGTTAAGGACACTTTACTGTCTATAATCATTTTTTTGCCATTGGGTAGATGTAAAACCACATCGGGTAGTACACGAGAGCCATTTTCTAAAGTAAAACTTTGTTGTACAAAATATTCTCTGTCTTTTTCCAATCCAGATTTTTCCAATACGCGTTCCAGCACCAATTCACCCCAATTCCCTTGCATTTTGCTGTCGCCTTTTAAAGCACGGGTTAGGTTGGTGGTTTCTTTGGTCATTTGTTGATTGAGGTCTTTCAATCCCAGCAATTGTTCTTTTAAAGCCGAATGCATGCTGATGCTTTCCTTTTGGGTTAAATCCACTTTTTCCTCGAAGGTTTTGATTTTTTCTTGAAGCGGATTTAAAATATTTTTGATGTTTTCTTTGTTCTGCTCTGTAAATTTATTTGATTTTTCTTCAAGTATTTTGTTGGCCAGTAATTCGAAATCTTTGCGTAACTGTTCTTGGCGTTCTTCTATTTCGGCATCGCGTTTCAAACTAAGTTGTTGCAAATTTTCAAATTCTGTATTTCTTCTGGTCAATTCAGAATTCAAAAGGTCTTTTTCACGACGAATTTCCTCGCGTTCTCCTTCAATTTTGGAAATGGCTTCTCTTAAATCAGAAAGTTGAGTATTGAAAACTTGGTTCTGCTTAATAGTTTCAGCTTCATGAAATTGTTTGAAATCCGTTAGCTGCTGCTGTAAGTTAGTGTTGCGTTCTTCAAGTGTGCTTTTTTCACTTTTGCTTTTTAGTTTTGTGAAAAGCATACCTAAATAAGCACCAATGGCTGCGGAAATAATAATAGCGAGAATAAGAATAAAGCTGTCGTTCATGAGTGATGTTTCTTAAATGTAAAAGTAATAAATTATAAGAATTGTATTTCGTGATGTATCAATCTTTCTTAACATTTGAAAAATCATATTTTTTTATTGTTTTTTGAAGTATTTTCCAATGATTACGAAGTTGTCTTTTAATTTCAGGTGCTTCTAAATCGTCCGATGCTCTGTATGCATATCTTAAATAATTACCTCTAAACTTTCTTTCAAAATATTCAGTTTTTGCTTTTCCTTCAATAAATTCTGTTCTTTTAGCAGGAAGCATTCTGGACTTTTCTCCTTTAAAGCTAAATAATCGATATATTTTTCTTTTAAATATTGGAGCTTCATCTAAAAGGTGTTTTTCTTTTATTGATTCTACTCTTTTATGTTTCCTTTTTATTGTCTGTTTCATAGCCCTATAAAAATTGGCTAAGTTTTTAGATTTAATTAGGGTTTGATAACCATAAAATTCAAATCCCAAATAATTTAATGGAAAGTTTTCTTTTAGACTACCATCATTTTTAATTTTATATGCTTGCAAACGGTCTTTATTTATTTTGAAAAGTGTTTTTTCTGTTTTTTCAAATGAAACCTTTAACTTATTTTCTTCAATTTCATTTTCAATAAATTTTTCGATTATTTGAATTTGATTCTCTTTACAAATCATAACTATGTCATCTGAATACCTTCGATAAAATACATTGTGCTTTAATACTAATTCATTTATAACGGACTCATCAAAATTGAGCATGTAAATATTTGCAAGCAAAGCACTAATAGGCAATCCTTGTGGGATACCAATCAATTCTTTTTGGTCATTTTGTTTTTGATTTTTATGAATTATTATATCAGAATCTACTAATTCTTTAATACTTCTACAAAAAGTATGTTTACCTTCTTTTCTAAATTTTGATAATTCTTTTTCATCAAAATGACCATTTTTAGTTTTTAAATCATTCAATTTCACATAAGAAAATCGGGTAGTGGCTTTGAAAATATTAAAGTGATCTTTAGGTAGAGTTTTGTAACCTAATATTTTTGCCCAAGCTAGTTTTAGTCTTTTATGATTAAGGCTAGGGAAGAAGTTTTCAATATCTATCACAAGCGCAACACAATTTTCTCTTCGTTTAATTTCATCAAATACATCTTTAGCAAAATGAACATTGTTTTTAAACTTTAGTTTATCATCTGTTTCAATTTGTCTGTAGGCAGTTATTGAATCTGAAAGTATAGGGTTTTGTTTTAGGTATGCTTCATATTTTGGAGTAATAATTTGTTGTGTGTAATAAGAATAGATATGAGCGTCTATATGTGTTGCATATAATATTTCTCTAATTTTTGTATTTGAAACTATTTTTCCTTTTTTGATTTTTTTGTGAGAACGTTTTAATTCTCCATTAAAATTAGATAATTTATAACGTCTTTGTTTAATTTCTTTAAAAATGAGAGGAGAAAAGGAGTGCTGAGATACTTTTTTTTGATTTGTTACATAGTGCTCAACATTCTTTCGAATAGATAATGGTGTCTTATTTGTAAAATGCGGATAACCTCTGTCTTTAAACCAATCTTTTTGTTCTCTCATAATAAAAAAGAAAAGGAAGCTCTCGCACGTATTTATAACAGAATAAAACTTACACCTTAAAAGGATTGAACTATTAGCCGAATTCTCGACTCACGTTGACCTTGTACGTACATTGCATAATTAATATACAGGTTCTAGATATAATCCTAACAGCAATACAGATGTTTGAAATAATCACATGCTTCTGGGAGAAATCCCTAAAGCCTTATAAATTACTTGAATTAACACTAACCTTTCTTTCAATAAACACATATTTGTCGATAAATATTTGTTTATTTAAAGAAATTGACAATTTATCTAATCTCCATATTTATTATCCCTTTTTTCATTCAAAGGTTGGATTAAATGATTGATTAAAAATCAATACAGTAGTTCAACAAATGTTTTATTCCTTTCAACTAAAGAACTTCCTTACTTATGGTAAATATAAAAAAAATCATACATTTGAAGAAATATAAAAATTATATATATGAGTAATTTTGAAGTTGGAGCAATAGTTACATTAAAATCTCATCCGTTATTAAGTAAAACTCCGAAAAAAATTTGTGAATTTCCAGCACAAGTTCCTCCTTTAATGTTAATTAAAGAGGTTCATTTTGAGAGAGAAGATAAAAAGATAATTTATAGTGACACTATTAAAAATGCTCAAATAGCCGATTTAATAAAATATAATTGTGTCTTTTTTAATGCAAATAAAAGTGAATTTGTAGAAAAGGAGATTTATCATTCATTTTTAGATACATACGAGAGTTTGAATTATTATAGAGAAGCTGATAAAGAAGGAAAAAAAAATCGAATTAAATAAGCAACTTATCCCGGAAGTTTCTAAATACAAACCTGTTTCTGATTATATTTTTGGTAAAAGGGTACAGTTCAAAACTAAGAAACTAGAACATAGGAAATCATATAGTAGTAATAATTTTGAAAGAATTCCTGGTGTATCATTTCAAACTCCAGATTTTATTTTGTCTGGGATAAAAAAGGAAGAGCAAAAGGATTTATTTTATTTAGATGGCAAACCTAAAAGAATTATCAGTGAACAATTGTTTAAAGTAATGTGGTTTAATCATGTTCAACAAAAGTTTAGTGAATATTTTTTACCAATGGAATTTTTTGTAGAGAGTTTAGAGATATAAAAAAGGCTATTTTTCCACCCTAAAACTACCGGTCTTTTTATCAAAAGTAATCAAATCTTTAGGGAATAAGGTTTCAAAAACACCTTCTTCAATGAGTCTGCATGGTTGGTCTGAAACCACTTTATCTTGTGTCATAACAATTAAGGTGTCACATAATTGAATGGCCAAATCTATTTCGTGCGACGAAAATAAAATGGTTTTATTGGTTTCTTTAGCCAGTTTTTGAAGCAACTTTAAAATGTATGCTTTATGGTACATATCCAAATGCGTAGTGGGCTCATCAAGAATGATCAAATCGGTATCTTGGGCTAAAGCACGTGTTATCATGGTTTTTTGTAGTTGGCCATCACTTAATTCAAAGCATTTTTTGTGTTTTAAATTTTCAATATTGGTATGCTGTAATGCTTCATTTATGATGGTTAAATCATTTTCGGTTAAGTTTCCCAACCAATTGGTATAAGGCTGCCTGCCCAATGCCACTAACTCAAAAACCGATAGATTTTTTGAAGCAATGGGTTCTGTTAAAACCAAACCCATCACTTTTGCCAAATCAATATCTGTGTATTTGGAAATGCTTTTATCATTGATATAAATTTGTCCTCTTAGTGGATTTTGTACATTGGTTAACGTGCGCAACAAAGTAGATTTTCCTATACCGTTAGCCCCAATCAACCCCACCAATTCCCCTTTTTTTAGTTGAATATTGATGTTAGAAGCCACAACCGTTTTTGCTTTTTTTGAAGCGTAGCCGATATCAAGATTTTCAGTTTTTAAAATGATATGTTTGGTGTTGTCTTCCATTATTAAAACATCATTTTACGTTTTCTAACCAACAACCAAATTACAACAGGTGCACCAACCAAAGAGGTTATGGCATTAATGGGTAATGTGTAATCGCTATTTGGCAGTTGGGCAATACTATCACAAACAAGCATGATAATAGCGCCAAACAAAAATACAGCGGGCAGCAATATTTTATGGTTAGAGGTATTAAAAACCTGTCGAGTTATATGCGGAATCGCCAAGCCTATAAATGCAATAGGGCCAGCAAAAGCGGTAATGGTTCCTGCCAATAAACTGGTAGCGGCGATGATAATCAATCGGCTTTGCTTGATGTTAAGTCCCAAGCTTTTCGCATAATTTTCGCCAAGTAATAAGGTGTTTAAGGTTTTTATGGACGTTAAACTCAATAAAATACCCAATAGATAAATGATGAATAATATCAGCAATTCATTCCAAGATAGATTTCCTAAACTGCCAAATCCCCAAAAAACATATTGTTGCAATACTTCAGCGGAACTAAAATAAGAAAGCACACTGACTACGGCAGACGTTATGCTTGCAAACATCAATCCTATGATAAGGATTGCCATGGTGTCCCTCACTTTTGTTGAAACAATCAAAACTGCCAAAAGCACTAAAAAACTCCCTAAAGTAGCAGCAATAACAATGCTCCATTTAGAAATTAAAATACCGGCCAAAACACCTCCAAAAAGTGATGTGCCCATAGTTGCCAATGCTACGCCTAAACTGGCGCCAGAAGTTATGCCAAGCACAAAAGGTCCAGCCAATGGGTTTCTAAAAAGGGTTTGCATCATAAGCCCCGAAATACCCAAACCAGAACCCACAATTATAGCTGTAAAAGCTTTTGGCAGCCTATAACCCATGATAATATGATGCCATGACGTTTTATCTGAAGCGCCCAAAAGCGTATTGATAATATCTGAATTTGGAATTGACACAGAACCCAAGCTAATATTTACAAAAAAGCAGAGCACCAAAAGGATGCTTAATGTTAAAAAAGAAAGGCGATATGTATTGGGTTGATTCAATTATTTTAAATTCTGAAAAAAATAGGGCTCATAATCTTTTAATAAATTTGGGTGTGCAATTTTGATGATGTCTTTTAAAATGATATCAGGACGTAAGGGGCCTAATTCATAATAAAGCAAACCACCTTTTTGTCCCATTTGTTTTGTGTAGCCATAAATTTTATTGTTTTTAAAAGATTCAAAATACGTGTAGCCTTTATGGGCGTTGCTCATTTGTGCCTTATTTTCATAAGCACCGACGCCAATCCATAATTGGGCATTTTGTGCTTTTTCCAAAACATTTTCAAAATTTAATTGCAAGCTTCCTGCAGATTCGTTGTTTTTCCAAATATAATCGGTATTGGCATCTTCCAAATATTTTGCTATAAAACTTTTGCCTCCAGGGACGTTCCAAACATCTTTAAACATAGAACCAGAAAGCACAATGGGTTTTTCTTTGGCTTTCAAGGCAATTTCTTTGGCATTCAAATAATCGGTTTCAATAGTCTTAAACAGCGTGTTGGCTTCTTCGTTCTTATCAAAAAAGGCAGCGATGAATTTTATCCATTCAGCCCTTCCTAAAGGATTTTGTTCCGTCCAACTACCATCTAAAACCACAGGAATACCAAACTTCTCTATTTGGTCAAGCGTCTTGTTGTTTCCGTTTACAGAAAACCCAATGACCAATTGTGGTTGCAATTCCAAAAGCACTTCCATGTTAAGGTCCAAATCATTGTTTAGATCCTTTATTTTTCCATTTTGGATATGCTTAAGTGTTTTTTTAGAAGAAATATAATCCGTGTTTGGAAATCCCACCAATCTATCATCCACATCTAAATATTCAAGTGCTGGAATATTGGTGGTAGACATAGCCACAACGCGCTGAATGGGTATTTCAACAACAATATCTTTCTCATTATGAGCAGGGATTTCCTGTCCCTTTTTTACTAAAATATATCGAAACGAAACGTCGCTGTTTGGCCAGGCGGAACTCACGATAATTTCTTTATAAGTTTCAAAATTTTTAATGGAAAAATTCTTGGCGTATTTTATGTTTTCGGAAAGAAATCCTGTTTGGTTTGAAACTGTTATATCGGTTTCTTTTTTTTCCTTACAGGAAACAAGAAAAAGAGCAGCACTTAAAAATAAAACTAAAATACGCATGAATTGAAATTAGAAATCAAAGGTCTTTATTTTTTTTGTAATACCGTACACTTAAGGTTACTTTTGAAAAATTAAAATATATTTTAATGGGTTTTGTTTGTTCTTGGAGTGGAGGTAAAGACAGTTGTTATGCGTATTACAAAGCGATGCAATTAGGTTATAAACCAAAGGTGCTTTTAAACGTGATGAATGAATTTGGTAACAGGTCACGTTCGCACGGTATTCCAAAAGAAGTGTTGCAGGCACAGGCTAAAGCGTTGGAGGTCCCTATTTGTTTTTTCAATAGCACTTGGGAAGATTATGAAGAAAATTACATTAACAATTTAAAACAATTAGCAATTGATTATCCCATTACACATGCCGTTTTTGGAGATATTGACATTGAATCGCACCGTGCTTGGGAAGAAAAAGTGTCAAAATCTGCAAATTTAAAAGCCGTTTTACCACTTTGGCAAGGCGATAGAAAACAATTGGTTTTAGATATGATTGATACAGGGATAGAAGCCATGATTGTGTCTTGTAATCAAGAACTGGGATCTGATTTTTTAGGTAGAACTATAGATGCATCCCTTATAAAAGAGTTTGAAAATAGAGGTGTGGATGCTTGTGGAGAAAATGGTGAATTTCATACTTTAGTGACAAAAGCACCATTTTTCAAAGAGAGGATCCATGTTGAAATAATAGAAAAAGCAGTTTCAGGAAATTATAATTTCGCAAATCTTCATCTTATAAAATAATTCAAAATTCAAGTTTAAAAATATCCATTTCTTTTTGAATAACTCTTCAAAAACACTTTCAAATTTAAAAATAGGTGGTACATTTGCACCGAAATTTGGTTCTGTTCAGTTTTTGCTGATAGGATTAAAAGGGAATCGAGTGCGCTTATTTACGATGTTAGATTTTGGATTTACGATTGTTAAAATCGTACTTCGTCAATCGTAAATCTACAATTCTCGAGCTGTTCCCGCAACTGTAAGTTTATGCTGCCCTGATAATTATCGGGATTTTCAGCACCTCAAAAGAGGATGTTATTCACTTCAATACCACTAGCTTTTTGCTGGGAAGGTTTAGTAACATAAAACAAGCCAGGAGACCTGCCATTTTCAAAACAAATAAGTTAAACTTTCGGGATAAAAGTTTGCGTATGATAATCCATGCGATTCCGAGTAATCATTAATTAAAAATGAACAAAAAAACAAATGTTTTGGGTGTGCTGTTCTTTGGCATATCCATGATTGGTTTTGCGCAACAACAAAACAATGAAACCAAATCCCAATGGGCATTGGGAGGCCAACTGGATGAGGTGGTCATCACAGATTCACGATTTGAATTAAAACGTGAAAACTCAGGTAAAACGGTTATTAAAATTTCAAAAAAGGACATTGAAAACAACCAAGGGCGAAGCATTTCAGAATTGATAAATACCAAAAGCGGTATAGAAATCAATGGCACTCGAGGTGCGGAAGGCCAGAATTTAGGGACTTTCATCAGGGGCGGAAACAACAGACAGGTTTTGGTGCTTATTGATGGCATCCAAGTGAATGATCCATCCATTGTGGCAAACGATTTTGATTTACGGTTATTGGATTTGAATACCGTGGAATCTATTGAAATCATCAAAGGTGCCGCGAGTACACTTTATGGCAATGCTGCTGCTACGGCGGTCATAAATATCACGACTCGAAAAGCTTCAAAAAAAGCTGTTTCAGGTAGTTTTTTAAGCGTTGTGGGCACCAACCAAACGCAAGATGATTTGAATTATTATGGGTCTAGTTTTACCAATAACGTATCTGTAAATGGTAGTTTGAACAGGTTTACTTACGTGGCAAGTTTTGGAAATCGATTTGCAGATGGGCTGTCGGCAGCCAAATCCGATAACCCAGAAAAAGATGTGTTTTCAAGATATAATACCAACATAAAATTGGGTTATGAAATAAGTGATGCTTTTGATATTACCGCATTTGCCAGTTATAACAAGTTTAAAACAGATATTGATGGCAATCCCCCCCCAAGTTATGCTTTTGCAGATACTGATGATAAATACATTTCAGAACAATCACGATTTGGGATTGCCCCGAAATTTGACTACGGAAAAGGAAGTATCCAAGTAAACGCTGCGTTTTCAAAAATAAATAGGGAAACCATTTCAGCTTACGGTTCTACCAATGAAGCCGAAAGTGTGGTTTTCGATGCCTTTAATAAATATGTTTTCAACAAAATGTTCTATACTATTGTTGGTGTTAATTACGGCGATTATAAAAGTTTGTTTGCTTCAGAAGAAAGTTTTACTAACACAGACCCGTATTTGAACGTGGTGTATGTATCAGATTTCGGATTGAATATGAATGCGGGAACCCGGTTGAACAACCATAGCGAATATGGTTCGCATTTGGTTTATAGTTTAAACCCGTCGTACTACATTCCCATAAAAGAAGGTTATACCAAGATTTTAGGCTCGTATGCAACCTCATTTATAGCGCCTAATTTATCGCAGTTGTTTGGTTATTATGGAGCAAATCCAGATTTAGAACCAGAAGAGAATGTAACCATTGAAGGTGGTTTGGAATTTTCAAACGGTAAAGGGTTTCGTGTAAATGGTGTTTATTTTAACAGAAAAGAAGAGAACACGATTGTTTATACAACAGGTTATGAGAATGCCACAACAGATGCTACAGTACATGGTTTTGAGCTGGAAACCCAAGTTAATTTGATTAAGGATTTATCATTTAATGCCAATTACACGTTTACCGAATTAAAAGATGGTGTGCGTTTGCGTGTGCCAAAACATAAAGCTAATGCTGGCTTAGGATACAATTTTTCAAAGCGTGCGTTTGCGTCTGTAAATTACCAATTTGTTGGAAGCAGAATGGATTTGGGCGCTGTTGAATTGGAATCGTTTTCGTTGGTTGATTTATATTTTAGTCAGAAATTGATTGAAAATAAATTGAAGTTATTTGTGAGCTTGACCAATATTTTTAACGAAGATTATTTTGAAATTTCGGGCTATACTACAAAAGGAAGAAATGTGAGTTTAGGGTTGAATATCAATTTGTAGAACAAATTATTTATCTCCATATCTTAACCACTTATTTTTAAATGCCTCTAT